>NZ_JAVCWL010000010.1:0-207300 GCF_030846505.1 Massilia pseudoviolaceinigra
CCACTGTGGTCAGCTTGCGGCGGGACTTGCACCCACAGGAGTGCGCCCATGCTGGGCGCACTAAACGCACGACGCGCTCCCTCGGGAGCGCGTCGTATACTGCGGCATGCCATCTACCGGAAGCTGGTCGCTGCCAAGGGCAACGACCAGCAAGACTTACGCCTTGGCGGCCTTGTCTTTGTCGAACGCGGCGATGCCGTTCATGATCTCTGCCTTGGCATCTTCAGGACCGCCCCAGCCTTCGACCTTGACCCACTTGCCTGGCTCCAGGTCTTTGTAGTGCTCGAAGAAGTGCTGGATCTGCTGCAGGCGCAGTTCGTTCATGTCTTCCGGCTTTTGCCAGTGCTTGTAGATCGGCAGGATCTTATCGACAGGAACCGCCAGCACCTTGGCGTCGCCGCCGGCTTCGTCGGTCATTTTCAGCACGCCGATAGCGCGGCAACGTACCACGACGCCAGGGATCAGCGGGAACGGCGTGATGACCAGCACGTCGCACGGGTCGCCGTCGTCGGCGATCGTGTTCGGCACATAACCGTAGTTGCACGGGTAGTGCATGGCGGTGCCCATGAAACGGTCAACGAAAATCGCGCCCGATTCCTTGTCGACTTCATACTTGATCGGATCGGCATTCATCGGGATTTCGATGATCACGTTGAAATCATTCGGCACATCGCGGCCGGCGGAGACTTTATTCAAACTCATGGGATATCCTTAGATTGCTGAGGGGGTCAATGGCCGACATTATAACGAAGTTTCACGCTAGCTTGTGCATTGCAGCAAGCGTCGTCGCGCGCTTTGCGCGGGAAGATCGACTGGAGAGGGGCAGGAAATTGGCTGGCGAGGGCAAGGAAATCGGCTGGCGAGCGCACAAAAAACCGCGGGCCATACCGTACCGCTAAGCTCAAAACCGTCGCCCCCGCAACGGCGGGGGCCCAAGTTCGTCGCTCAGTTGCCGGCTGTGGAAAACACTTTGGCGACCGCCGAAGGAAGCCTTGGCGCGGGCACAACGGTTTTCAAACCAGCGGCATCGATCACAAAATACTCGCCAGCGCGCACTGCCTGAAATGCGCATTGGCTTCTTCCTGCTGGCCGAGCGCTTCGTGCATCTGCGCCAGCTTCAGGTGTGCCTCGCGCACCATGCGCGGCTCGGTCGCGTCCGACAGGGCCTGTTCCAGGTAGCGCTGGGCCTTGCCCCACAGTTTCTGCTTCAGGCACAGCGAGCCGAGCGTGAGCGCCAGTTCGGCATCGGTCGGGCGCTGCTTCATCCACGCTTCGCAATGCTCGATCTGGGCCAGCAGCGCGGGCGAACCAGCCTGCGCGGCCGCGTCGCGGTAGGCGCGCACCACGCGGTCGTCCCAGTTGGCGCACAGCGCTTCCTCGGCGCTGGCGCGCGCTTCGTCGTGCAGGCCGCGTGCATTCAAGGCCGCCGCCGCGCGCGCCGCCACGTAGGGCTTGACCCGGTCGGCGCTCGGCACGGTGGCCCACACGCGCAGGATCGATTCGGCATCGTGCGAACCATCGGACAGCAAGGCGTCGTAAGCCAGCTCGCGCAGGCGCGCCGACAGGGCCGGATGCAGCGCCTTGTGCTTGTCGAGCGAACGCACCAGGCGCAGCACTTCCGGCCAGTTCTTGGCTTGCTGGTGCGCCTTCATCGACCATTGCAGCGCATGGATATGGCGCGTGCCGCTGGCATTGAGTTCGGCCACGGCATCGAGCGCCGCCTGCGGCTGGTGGTCGTCGACCAGCAGCTCGGTCATGGTCATCAGGCGCGCGGTTTTGAGCGTGTTGTCGTGCACCACGCCGGCCAGCCAGTTGTCGCGCCGCGCGCCCTGGCGCATGCGGTGCGCGGCGCGGGCGCCGATCAGGGCGGCGATGCCGGCGTTTTCGGGCAGTTCGGCGGCGCGCACGGCGGCTTTTTCGGCGTGCCCGAAGCGGCCCTCGAACAGGGCCTTGAGCGCATCGCGCAAGCCCTTGTTGCCATCGCGCTCGCGCTTGCGCTGGCGGTAGGCGGCCACCCGGCCCGGCATGCCGACGGTGGCGCGCAGGGCGCGCAGCAAGGCGTACATGACGAGGAACAGCAGTACCACGACCACGACGAAGAAATTGAGCGACATGTCGATCCGGTGCGGCGGGTAGAAAAACACCACGTTGCCCGGATTAAAGCGTGCCGTCACGGCAATACCGATGGCCGCGGCCATCAGCGCGACTAACCAGAGAAGAAGACGCATGTTATGGCTTCGCTTTGTAGTTGCGCACGGCGTTCAGGCTGTCGGACAGGGACGGCATCTCGATCGCCAGATTGCTGGCCTGGACCTGGCGCAGCAGCGCTTGCGCAGTCTGGGTGGTGCCGGCGCGCGTATCGAAATACTTGGCGAGGGCGTCCTGCGCTGCCACCAGGTCGTTGCGGAAAGCCACTTCATTGCGTGCCAGCAGCGCCATACGCGCGTTCAGCAGGCGCAGCTTGACGTTTTCGCGCACAAAATAGGTTTCCGACGGCGAGAGCATCAGCGCTTCGGGCGTATCGACCCGGCGCACGCGGATCAGCTGGCGCATTTCATCCCACATTTCGCCGGTCCAGCTCTGCCACACGTCCTGCACCCGCACCAGCATCGACTCCTTGACCGGAGCCGGGGTCGCGACAGGCGCGGCGCCCGCTTTCGGCGCCACCGGGGCCACCGCCACCTTGACCGGCTTGGCCGGCAAAGCCGGTTTTTCGTCGGCCAGCATCGGCAGGGTATTGACTTGCGTAATCACGTTGTCCAGGCGCAGTGCCACACCGGTCAGGTCCAGCGCCGGCAGGGCCTTGAGCTTGTCGATATCGCCCGCAATCGCGCGGCGGATCGTGATGAATTGCGGCTTGTCCGAGCGCGACAGCGAACGGTCGGCATTTTGCAGCGCAATCAGCGCACCCTGCACATTGCCGGCCAGTTGCAGCTGCTGGCTGGCGGTCGAGAGCACCTGTTCAATTTCAGCCAGCGCCCATTCGTCGCGGTTCTTCGACAAATCCTGGTACAGCTGTTCTAGCGCCAGTTGCTGGCTCTGGGCTTCGAGCTGGCGGTTTTCCAGCAAACTGACCTTGGCCTGCAAATCCTTGGTCTGGTCCTGCACCGTGCGCACCAGCGTGCTGGTTTCGGTATTGACCACTTCACCCTTTTGCAGACGGTTGGCCATTTCCATGCGCAACTTGAGCAGATTGCTGCGCGTCGACCAGGCGTGTGCGGCCAGCAGCAGCGCCAGCAGGATCACCACCACCGTCATCGGACGCTGCAAAATTTCAGTCATGCTGTCGCCGCCGGATGAGCGCACGCGCCCGCCCGCCGGCTCGCTGTATTTGTCGGCATGGGAAGCAGCACCGGGTGCTGCATTGTGTTCAGGTAATGTAGGCAATTCGTTCATGCTCGTGATTGTAACGCGGCAAGCAGACGTTCGTCGCCTGATCCGCACAGCGTCAAATGGCGCAGGCCCAAGCTGCTTGCCGTTTCGGCAATACGGGCATGCGGCACGATCAGATGCTGTTGTTGCATTTTTTCCACAAGGGCGGGATCGCCCATCTCCTGCACCAGCGCCACCAGCGCGCGCAGCGCCTCGGAACTGGTGAGTATCCAGTCGTTGGCGCCTTCCATCAGCGCGCGCAGCTGCTGTGCCAGGGCGGGCGTCAAGGCCGGCACATTGCGCCGGTAGGCCGCCACGGTCGTGACCAGCACGCCGGCCGCGCGCAGGCCGTCGGCCATCAGTTCGCGCCCGCTTTCGCCGCGCACGATCAGCACCTTCTGGCCGGCCAGGGCCGCCAGGTCGAGCGTTTCGAGCAGGTTTTCCGAGTCGCTGCGGGCCGGGTCGCGCGGGCTGACGATGGTCGCCGTATGATTATTGATGCCATGCCGTTCCAGCGCGGCGCGGCTGCCCTCGCCCAGCACCGCCAGCGTCACCCAGGCCGGCCACACGCCGATGTGGGCAAACGCCGCATCGATCGCGTTGGGCGACACGAACGCCACCATGGCGCAATCGTGCATGCCGGCCAGCGCCGCCTTCAGCGGGCCCTGGTCCTCCAGCGCCGAGATCTCCAGCAGCGGCAGCAGCACCGCCTCGCGCCCGAGCGATCTCACCTGCTCGGCCAGCGCGCCAGCCTGCGCCAGCGGACGGGTGATGATGACCGCGTCAGGCATCGGCGGCGACATCGGCCTTGCAGGCGGCCAGGATCGCGCGCGCATCCTGGGTGTCGAGCAAGTCCGACACCTGCTGCCCGAGCAGTTCCGGGGCATCGGCCGGGCCGCGCAGTTCGGCGTGCGCGCTGCGCTTGCCGTCGGGCGTGGCGACCATGGCGCGCAGGTGCATCACGCCATCGTCGATGGTGGCGAAGGCCGCCAGCGGAATCTGGCAGCTGCCGCCGAACACCTTCGATACCTTGCGCTCGGCCGCGACGCGCTGCGCGGTCGGCAGGTGGTTCAGCGGCGCCAGCACGGCGCGCAGGTCGACCCCATTGGTACGGCCCGACACGATTTCAATCGCCATCGCGCCCTGCCCGGCCGCCGGCAGCGAATGCTCGGGGTCCAGCAGCGAACGGATGCGCTGCGGCAGGCCCAGGCGCTTGAGGCCCGCGGCGGCCAGGATGATGGCGGCATACTCGCCGCGATCGAGCTTGCCCAGGCGCGTATCGAGGTTGCCGCGCAGCGGCTTGATCACCAGGTGCGGATAGCGCGCCGCGATCAGCGACTGGCGCCGCAGGCTGCTGGTGCCCACCACCGCGCCCGGCGGCAACTCGGCCAGGCTGCCGAAATCGTTCGACACGAACGCATCGCGCGGGTCTTCCCGCTCCAGCACGGCGGCCAGCTCGAAGCCCTCCGGCAAATCCATCGGCACGTCCTTGAGCGAATGCACGGCCAGGTCGGCGCGCCCTTCGGCCATCGCCACCTCCAGTTCCTTGACGAACAGCCCCTTGCCGCCGACCTTTGATAAAGTGCGGTCGAGGATCTGGTCGCCCCGCGTGGTCATTCCCAGAATCTCGATGCTGCACTGCGGATATAATAAAGATAATTGCGCGCGAACATGCTCAGCCTGCCACATGGCGAGCCGGCTTTCGCGCGAAGCGATAATGAGCTTGGAGGGCTGCTGATTCAATTCAGTTGCTTTCAAAACGGATTCTTTCACTGTCGTAAAACCTCAAACCGGTTATGGCAGTCATCGGCGCCTGCATAAGATCACAAATTTTATCATGCGTCCCCTTTGCAGAACCTGGCCAGAAGCCTTTGCACCAACTTTCACTCTGTGGTCCAACATGGTAAATTTATCTGCTGCACAAGAAACCCCTCCAGTCCTCGACAAGGACGCTCCGCTGAAAGAAGATATCCGCCTGCTCGGCCGCCTGCTCGGTGACGTGCTGCGCGACCAGGAAGGCGAAGCCGTCTTCGATGTCGTCGAGACCATCCGCCAGACCGCGGTGCGTTTCCGGCGCGAGGACGACGCCCAGGCCGGCCAGGACCTGACCGCCCTGCTGCACAAGCTCACGCGCGAGCAAACCATTTCGGTGGTGCGCGCGTTTTCGTATTTTTCGCACCTGGCCAACATCGCCGAAGACCAGCACCACATCCGCCGCCGCCGCGCCCACCTGCTGGCTGGCTCTGCCCCGCAACAGGGCAGCGTGAGCTTCGCGCTGTCCAAGCTGAAGGCCGCCGGCGTGGGCAGCGATACCGTGCGCACCTTTTTTGGCGACGCCCTGATCGCGCCCGTATTGACAGCCCACCCGACCGAAGTGCAGCGCAAGAGCATCCTCGACGCCGAGCATGACATCGCGCGCCTGCTGGCCGAACGCGACCTGCCGCTGACCCCGCGCGAACGCGTGGCCAACATGGCCCTGCTGCACGCGCGCATCGCGACCTTGTGGCAAACGCGCATGCTGCGCTACTCCAAGCTGACCGTGGCCGACGAAATCGACAACGCCCTGTCCTACTACCGCATCACCTTCCTGCGCGAATTGCCCGGCCTGTACGACGACATCGAAGAAGAAATCGCCGCCCACTATCCTGATGATGCGGACGGTGCGGCGCCTCACAACGACAACTCCTACGTGCAGATGGGCAGCTGGATCGGCGGCGACCGCGATGGCAACCCGAACGTCAACGCCGGCACCATGCAGCACGCGCTGGTGCGCCAGGCCACCACCATTCTCGATTTCTATCTCGACGAAGTGCACGCGCTCGGCGCCGAACTGTCGATTTCGACCCTGATGGTCGGTGCCAGCCCTGCCCTGCAAGCGCTGGCCGACGCCTCGCCCGACCAGTCGCCGCACCGCAGCGACGAGCCATACCGGCGCGCCCTGATCGGCATCTACGCGCGCCTGGCCGCCACCGCCCGTTCGCTGGGCGCGACCAACATCCTGCGCAAGGAAGTCGGCCACGCCGCGCCTTACCTGGACGCCACCGAATTCTGTACCGACCTGCAGGTGCTGGCCGACTCGCTGCGCGCCCATCACGGGCAGTTGCTGGTCAAGCCGCGCCTGGCCACGGTACAGCGCGCCGCCGCCATCTTCGGCTTCCATCTGGCCTCGCTCGACATGCGCCAGACTTCCGACGTGCATGAACGCGTGCTGGCCGAACTGTTCGCCGGCGCCGGCGTCGAAGCCGATTACACCAAGCTCACCGAAGAGCAAAAGGTGCAGCTGCTGCTGGCCGAACTGGCGCAACCGCGCCTGCTGTATTCGCCGTACGCCGAATTGAGCGAGGAAACCGCGTCCGAACTGGCGATCCTGCGCGCAGCCAAGGATATCCGCCAGCGCTACGGCAAGCGCGCGATCCGCAACTACATCATTTCGCACACCGAGACCGTGTCGGACCTGCTCGAAGTGCTGCTGCTGCAAAAGGAAACCGGTCTCCTGCGCCCGCGCGAGAAGCAGCTCGACGCCATGGTCATCCCCCTCTTCGAAACGATTCCCGACCTGCAGCGCGCGGCCGGCATCATGAACGAGTGGATGGCGCTGCCGCTGGTGAAAGAACTGATCGCACACCAGGGCCAGCTGCAGGAAGTCATGCTCGGCTACTCGGACTCGAACAAGGATGGCGGCTTCCTGACGTCGAACTGGGAGCTGTACAAGGCCGAAATCCACCTGGTCAAGGTGTTCGCCGACGCTGGTGTCAAGCTGCGCCTGTTCCATGGCCGCGGCGGCACGGTCGGCCGCGGTGGTGGACCGAGCTACGAAGCGATCCTGGCGCAGCCGCCGGGCACCGTCAATGGCCAGATCCGCCTGACCGAACAGGGCGAAATCATCGCCTCCAAGTTCTCGAACGCCGAAATCGGCCGCCGCAACCTGGAGCTGCTGGTCGCCGCCACGCTCGAAGCGAGCCTGATGCCGCACGCCGCCGAAGGCGCCAAGGCCAAGCAGCTGGCCGGCTTCGAGGCCATCATGGCCGACCTGTCCGAGCGCGCCTACAAGGCTTACCGCAACCTGGTCTACGAAACGCCGGGCTTCACCGACTACTTTTTCTCGGCCACGCCGATCGCCGAAATCGCCGAACTCAATCTCGGTTCGCGTCCGGCGTCGCGCAAGTCGACCAAGCGCATCGAAGACCTGCGCGCTATTCCGTGGGGGTTCTCATGGGGCCAATGCCGCCTGCTGCTGCCGGGCTGGTACGGCTTCGGTTCGGCCATCACGCAGTGGATCGAGGAAGGCAACCGCGACGAAAAAATCGCGACCCTGCAAGCCATGTTCAAGGAGTGGCCGTTCTTCGCCACGCTGCTGTCGAACATGGACATGGTGCTGGCCAAGACCGACCTGGCGATCGCCTCGCGCTACGCGGGACTGGTGGCCGACGTGGAGCTGCGCGAGCGCATCTTCAAGCGCATTTCAGCCGAACACGGTACCACCTTGCGCTGCCTGGAGATGATCACCGGCGCGCACGAACGCCTGGCCGGCAATCCGCTGCTGGCGCGCTCGATCCAGAACCGCTTCGCCTACCTCGATCCGCTCAATCACTTGCAGGTCGAGCTGATCCACCGCCATCGCGCGCTGTCGGGCGAGCCGGACAAGGTCGACGAGCGGGTTCACCGCGGCATCCACCTGTCGATCAACGGCGTGGCCGCCGGCCTGCGCAATACGGGTTAAGCGCCGGGGCGGCGCGCCAGTACGGCGCGCCGCCCGCTTGTCACTTGCAGTTCTCGGCGACGCGTTGCTCCGCCTGCGCGATCTCCGTCGCCCGGCGCTTGGCATCGGCGACCTGCAAGGCCCCCTTGCCATCGGGGACAATCATTTTTTCAGAATCCTTCAGCACGCTCACATTCTTGCGATAGATCTCGCACATGCGCACGCGCATCCGTTCGTTGACGGCCGCCATGTCCGCCTGCTCGGGCGAAACCGGATCTTTTTTCGGCGTCGCGGCGCTGGCGGCCTTCTGCACGGGCGCCGCCATTTTCTGCTCGCGCGCCCCCTGCTCCGAGGCGCAAGGCGTACTTTGATAGGTCGTGCGGCCGCTGGCATCCTTGCACTTGATGACCTGTGCCTGAGCGATGCCGTGCGCAGCGGAGAGGATCAGGGCGAAGTAAAGCGGACGTGGAATCATGGTGGCAATCTGGCTCAGGCTGGCGTGGCAGGGGGATGCGCCGTAAAGTTTGGCAGCAAACCACCTTTTGGGCAATCAACAACTTTCTATGAGGCAATTTACCAACACGCCAGCCTGGCATGCACGGGGCATACGCCCGATTCGCTTGTCTAATACAAATAATGCTGCTTCCCAAAAGCTGGCATAGAATAAACTGACCAACAACCTGACTGAACCACGAGGGGTGTGCGCATGAAGACGTGGAGCGTGGAGTCGCTTTGCCTGACCGTAGCCGCCATCGTCCTGATCCTGGCGTCGGTGGTGGCGCTCATTGCCCTGAGCGACGCGCACGCCGTGCCCCGATGGCTGTTCTCCCTCACCATTGCGCTGGCCGGCGCCGCCCTTGTGGTCAGCCTGCGCATACGGGCGTTGGCCATGGCGCGCAACACCGCGCAGAGCCGCTACCGCCACTTCATCGACACCGCCCACGAAGGCGTCTGGACGCTCGATAAGGAATCCAACACCACCTTTGCCAATGCGCGCCTGGCCCAGATGTTCGGCGCCACGCCCGGCACCCTGGTGGGTAGATCGATGCGTGACTTTCTGGGCGACAATCCGCGGCGCGACCTGGATGAGATGATCAGCACCGATGCCGCCCATGTCGGCTTCACCCACGACCTGTCGTACCGGCGGGTGGACGGCAGCATCGGCTGGGCGATTGTGAGCGGGCGGCCGATGCTGGGCGACGACGGCGTGGCCGAGGGCACCTTGCTGATGCTGACCGACATCACCGAACGCAAGGCGGCCGAGCTGGAACTGGCGGCGGTACAGATCGGGCTGGAAGTGCGCATCCGCATGCGCACAGCCGAGCTGGAGCGCAGCAACGCCCAGTTGCGCATCGAGGTAGCCGAGCGCCAGATGGCCGAAAATGCGCTGGCCGAATCCTTCCGCGAGCTGCGCCAGCTCAGTTCCCATCTTGAAACGATCAAGGAAGAAGAGCGCAAACGCATCGCCAAGGGCATCCACGACGAGCTGGGGCAGAACCTGATGGCGCTCAAGATCGACGTGGAAATGCTGCACGCGCGCGCCGGCCAGCGCCATCCCTTGCTAAAGCGCAAGGTCGGCGACGTGCTCGACACCATCGACCTGACCATCCGGTCGGTGCGCGCGATCATGAACGACCTGCATCCGAGCACCCTGGAACTGGGTTTGCCCGCGGCGGCGGAGTGGCTGGTGCAGCAATTCGAAAAACGCAGCGGCATTGCCACCTCGCTGACCGTGAGCGAGGGCGAAGGACCGCCGCCGGACAGCCACCGTACCGAAGTCATTTTCCGCATCATCCAGGAGTGCCTGCTCAATATCTTGCGGCACGCCAAGGCAACCCATGTGGACGTGGGGCTGGAAATCGGCATGGAATACCTGACCATTACCATCGTCGACAATGGCGTCGGCATGGGGCCGGGAGACGCGGCCAAGGTGGCCTCGTTCGGGCTGCGCGGCATTCGCGAGCGGGTTGATGTGTTCGGCGGGCAGATGGTGATCGACAGCCGGCCGGGCGGCGGCACGACCCTGGCCATGATGATTCCGCTGGAAAGCCACGAAACGGAGGCTGGATTGGCGTAAATACAACGATTCAAAAAATATAAGGGATCGATCGCGGCAGTGTAAAAAACGTATGTACAATGAGCCCCGATAGAACAGGTGCGACAGGTTCGGCCTGGTTTATTGACTACCCCTGTTTGCGCGTCCGGGCTTCCGGATGCGCATTTTTTTGGCCTTGCGGCAACGGCAATGCGCCACCAGCGCGCCGGCCGATGACGCGGCAGCGCGGGCCTATTGCTCGGCCGGGCGTGCCGCCTCCAATATCGCATCGTTGATCATCATAATCACTGGATACTTGAGTAATTTCGCGTCGAGTGCCGCAGAAATATTCTCGTCGACACGCACCTCCTTCAAACCCTCGCCGTCCATGCCGTCTCTGTACGTGCCTGTTTGTAGTTCACCGAGATGACCGTACAGATGCCGTTGCTGCTCGACGACATCGTACAAGATGTCCGCACCGCCCTTCGACGGGACGCTGCGGTTTTTCGCGCGCCGCATCGCATAGGCCTCCATGAAGCTTTGATCGCCGGTCGCCCCGACCACACCGTCGCTCTTGTAATACATGGAAAGCATATCGACGTTGGCCAATGTCGAGGCAAAGTTGATCAACAGGACCTTGTGCGCGGACTTCGCCGCCTTGGGGTTTTTCCTTTCCTCGATGTTGAACGCGCCGCCAGTGACCGTGACCATGATCATGTCGCCTACCATGGGCAGCGCGCTGATACTGGCGGCGACCGTCGCAATCGGTTTGTCCAGCGGCAACTTGGCAAACACGATAGCCGTGTTCCCTTCCAGCGCCGCGCATACCTTCTTTGCGAAGCTGGCGGGCTGCTTCTTCGACACCGAAAAATAGGCGAAATGCGTTTTTCGGATCTGGTAAGCACGCGACAGCCCTTCGACGATGCTCAGATCAACCGATGCGCCCGGATCGTCCGCACGCGCGATCGCTTCCTCTTGCGTGTTTGGATCGATTGCCAGCACACCGAGCGAGCCAAAGCCGGGGCCGCTGCCAAACCCATGCTCAAAATCGAGCCGGTTGTACCCGTATTGCGTGACCTTCCTGTCACCCGGCGCGTTATGCGCCGGATAGGAAAGCGACATTTGCGGTCCCTCCGCCAGTGCGTTCGGCGTGTCCCCGTGAAGGTGGACGCCGGAGCTGCCGATGATATTGGCGACAAGTTTCTTTATGGACTCGATTTCCGCGTGTTTCTCTTCGGTTTTCAGGGTGTCCAATTTATGCAAATACAGCTCGACGCTAACCTTCTGCCACTCCTCGAACCTGGCGTAAAAATCCTTGAGCTCGCGGGCCAGCTTTGCCCCGGCGGCGATATCGCCAAATCCCTTCAAGTCGCCAACATTGATTGTCACCGTAAATGGCTCGCCAAAGACGGGATTGTTCGCAAGGCGCAACAGCTCATCATTAAACCCGATTGCCCGCTCCGCGATCTTTTTCACCCCCACTTCCGGGGCCAAATAATCGCGCACCGAGGCGGCATGTGCCAGCAATAAGGTATTCATGGTCCTCGATGATGCGCTAGCGCTGGCAGTCGGGCCACTGGACGCGGCGGAAGCAGCTATACCGATCCGGGGCCACAGCCGCGATGGTACCGCCCCCCGGTCCTCTTCATTGTCACCCTCCGGCTGTACCGCGTCGAGCGTGGCATTCAATCCCAGCTGGGTCCGGTCGAAATAATCGATTTCCGCTCGGGGTGAGGAGGACGATGAAGAGGACGACGGCAAGGTGGTAACGGCGGACGAGGAGGACGCCACCGCGGACGGCGAGGCGGCGGCGGACGGTGAAGAGGAGGACGACGCGTGGTGCGCAACGTAGGCGCTGACGGCGCCATGCACGCTGCCTGTGCGGGCAATCAGCGCCGCCAGCTCCGACTCGCGAAGATCCCTTCGTATTTCGCGCATCAGTACCACGACTTGATCACGGTGCAGTTCCGTTTCATCCGCCGACGCCGTGCGCAGCAGGAAACTGCTATGGTTATAGCGCGCCCCTGTCGCGTCGTTCACATAAATCTCGTCCGCGCTCGCCGTCGCATCCCGCACCGGCAGCATCCATTTCCCTTGCAATGGCGCGGCACCGGAAGGCGCAGCGGCGCGTGCTTGTGCGCCACCAAGGCCGTGCGCGGCTGGTTGATTGCTCATCGATTGTAAAGCTTGAAGGCGGCTGGCCCGTGCGCTGCTGTCTGCACGTTTCTGCAATTGTTGCTGCGCCATGGCCACCGGTCGTCGATCGACAAACGCGGCCGGCGACGGGTCGCCGGCGTGCGTCAATGACGGCGCACTATCCTGGGCCAACGTCGTATCGGCTTGCTGCAAAGGTGCTGCACCACTCATATTCAACCTCGCAGATGGTTCGGCATCCTCATCACCCAGGCCGCCGATTCCGCATGGCGAAGTCGCCATCGCGTCATCGCGGGCAATGTCAGCGCAGCGTCGGCTGCTCGATAGCATCGTCGGCGCGACAAATCGGGCGGGAGCGTCATGACGAATTTAAATATTAATAATACATCAATAGGGAGGTGCTGCCATGCCCCATGTGCCGATCAAAACCGGGTGCGCCGAGTGCGGCGTGGAAGCGACTGGGGTGGACGCCGGTGGGCGAACAGGCGCGCTTGGGGTTCCAAGCCATGGCGCGGCACAGACGTAAAAAAGCCGTGCACACCCAGCAAGGTGAACACGGCTGTTTGCAGCGCCGCATCGGCCAACGGCCGACGCGACAAGCGCACTTTAATGGTTGTGCAGGAAGCTCTTGAGCTTGTCCGAACGCGATGGCTGGCGCAGCTTGCTCATGGCCTTCGCTTCGATCTGGCGAATCCGCTCGCGCGTCACGTCGAACTGCTTGCCCACTTCTTCCAGCGTGTGGTCGTTCGACATTTCAACACCGTAGCGCATACGCAACACTTTCGCTTCGCGCGGGGTCAGCGAATCGAGCACTTCCTTGATCACATTGCGCATCGACGCATGCAAGGCGGCATCGAGCGGCGCCAAGGTCGCATTGTCTTCGATGAAGTCGCCCAGCTGCGAATCGCCATCCTCGCCCATCGGCGTTTCCATCGAAATCGGCTCTTTCGCGATCTTCATGATCTCGCGAACCTTGTTCTCCGGCATTTCCATCTTCAAGGCCAGGGTCGCCAGGTCCGGCTCGCTGCCCGTTTCCTGCATGATCTGACGCGAAATGCGGTTCATCTTGTTGATCGTTTCGATCATGTGCACCGGCACGCGGATGGTGCGCGCCATGTCGGCGATCGAACGCGTGATGGCCTGGCGAATCCACCACGTTGCATACGTGGAGAACTTGTAGCCGCGACGGTACTCGAACTTGTCGACTGCCTTCAACAAACCGATATTGCCTTCCTGGATCAGATCGAGGAACTGCAGACCGCGGTTGATGTACTTCTTGGCGATCGAAATCACCAGACGCAAGTTGGCAACCGTCATCTCGCGCTTGGCGTGGCGCGCGCGCTTTTCGCCAGCGGCCATCTGCTTGTTGATCTTGCGCAGGTCAGCCAGCGGCAATGCCACGCGCGCCTGCAGGTCGATCATGCGCTGTTGCAGTTCCTTGATCGCCGGTACGTTACGGCTCAGCACCACGCTGTACGGATAGGCGCAGTCGACTTCGCGGTCGACCCATGCCAGGTCCGTCTCGTTGCCCGGGAAGACCTTGATAAAGTGGGCGCGCGGCATGCCGCAACGGTCCACGCAGATCGCCAGCACGGCTTTTTCGATATGGCGCACTTCATCCATCTGGCCGCGCAGGGTGTCGCACAGCTTCTCGACGACCTTGGCGGTAAAGCGGATGCCCAGCAGCTCGTTGGAAATGACTTCCTGCGCCTTGACGTAGTTCTTGGTGCCGTAGCCATCCTTCTCGAAGGCCTTGGCCATCTTGTCGAATTCGACTTCGATGATCTTGAACTTGTCCAGCGCGTTCTTGCGCAGCTGGACCAGCTGTTCGGCCGAGAAGCCCGCCGCGCCGCCATTGGCGTCGCCGTCTTCTTCCTCGACTTCTTCTTCCTCTTCTTCGTCATCTTCCGACGGCGCGGCGTGCACCACGGGCGCGGCCGGGGCCGAGCTCTCGTTGTGGTCGACGAAACCGTCCACCACTTCGTCGACCTTGAGGTCGTCGTTGGCGATCTTGTGCGACAGCGCGATGATCTCGGCGATCGTGGTCGGGCAAGCCGAAATGGCCTGGACCATGTCTTTCAGGCCGCCCTCGATGCGCTTGGCGATTTCGATCTCGCCTTCGCGCGTGAGCAGCGCCACCGCGCCCATTTCGCGCATGTACATGCGGACCGGGTCGGTGGTGCGGCCGAAGTCGGAATCGACCGTCGACAGCGCCGTCGCCGCGGCCGCTTCGACTTCATCGTCGCTGGTGGCGGTGGCGACCGTGTCGGTCAGCAGCATCATTTCGGCGTCGGGAGCGCGCTCGTAGACAGCGATGCCCATGTCGTTGAAGGTGGCGATGATGCCTTCGACCGCTTCCGGATCGATGATGTTTTCCGGCAGTTGATCGTTGATCTCCGCATAGGTCAGGTAGCCGCGCTCCTTGCCCATGTTGATCAGGTTCTTGATCTGCTGGCGGCGCCGTTCCATATCCGCTTCCGACGCTTTCGGGTCGGCGGCCAGCATGCCGTTCACGCCGCCCTTGGCCTTGCGTTCCTTGGCTTTCGAGACTGCTTTCAGCTCGGCGCGTTCGACCGCGTTGAGCGCCGCGACTTCGTCGTTCTCCGGCGTGAATTCGCTTGGCTTACGGCCGCGGCGGCCCGGTACCTTGACCGATGGCAGCAGGTAGCCGGACGTGTCGATCGCGGCCAGCGCGGCGGCGTCGGTGGTCTGGCTGACAGCCTGGCCGGCGGTCTGGATCATGGTCGGTTCCGGATCCATCTTCTTGACGGCGGTGCGCGCTTTCGGCGCCACTTTCATGCCCGGCACCAGATCGGCGTGGACTTCGGCGGCCAGGTCGGGACGCGCGGCCAGCTTGGAGCGCTTGCGCACCACGACCGGCACGGCGGCGCCGTCGGCGGGCGCGGATTCGGATTCAGATTCGGCGGCGTACGATACCGCGTCCTGGGCTACGTCCTGCATGGTCTCGGCGGGCACGCCCACTTCGACCTGCTCGACCGGATCGGCGGCAGCCATCACCGCGGCCAGGCGCGAACCCTTCTTGACCACCGTTACCTTGGCCGCCGCTTCCGTTTCGAGGAAGTAGGAGGTCGCGGTTTTCGGCACAGCCAGCTGGGCGCTGCTTTTACGCGGCGCTTTGGTGGCGGTCAGGGTTAAGGTCTTAGCGGTGTTCTTCATTAAAACTCCAGTCAATAATCCACCCGAGCCCGGCGTACCGCGCTCGATGGAACGTGTATCAGGATGGCCCTAGCTAAGGGCGATGTAGCCGAATTGCAAGCACGACCGACTGCTTCGGTAGCCCAGGCGGGCATTCCCCGTGCGGGGTTGCAGTGGTGCGTGTGCTATGATCAAAATGGCGCTATGCATGGCGGAACGAAAAAAAGCCCGTGGCAAAACGGGCTTGAATCTATTTTTCAGATGAAGAATAGAGGAGACAGTCACTATTATGCACCAATGCGAGATATCGCGATAATTGATATATCGAATACCAGATATAAGCCAAAGATATAATCCTAGCTCACACCGCTGGTGCCGTGACGCCCTCTTCCTACTGACTGAACCTTCTGCGCTTCGTCAACCCGCGCGCAGGGCAAGAGGTGGATGATACACGATTTCCTGCTCATCCGCGCATGTGCGGATGGGTCCAAAGCGAATAAAATCCCCGCACGCGCCTATGGCCGCATGCTATCCTTCCGGTTCCAGCTCTTACAATGAAGTCAATGAATACAACTAGTCTTGCCGCCGAGTCCGCGGACGTTCCCGTCACAGCGCCAGCTCCAGCACCCGCGATTACCGCTCCAGCACCTGCGGTCACCGCGCCAGCTCCGGCACCCGCGCAAAGCGCGCGCTCCCTGCTCAAGCAATTGCAACAACAGTTCCCTGCTTTCCGCGACTGCCTGCCCCTGGCCATCGGCATCGACAAGCAGCTTCTGGCGCGCGTTCCCGGCCTGGACCGCAAGACCATGCGCGCCGCGCTGGGCATCCACACGGGTTCCCTGCGCTATCTGCGCGCGATGGAAAAAGCCACGGTGCGCTACGACCTCGACGGCGTGGCCGGCGCGGAAGTGACCGACATCCACCGCTCCCACGCCAAGGAAACCCTGCAGCAGCGCTTCAAGAAAGAAGCCGAGCGCAAGAAGGCCGAACGCGACGCCGCGCAAGCGGACGAAGCGAACCGCCTGCGCCAGGAAAAGCTGCTCCAGCTCGCCTCCAAGTTCTCGCGCAACGGTTGATTTCGGGCTCAATGACGACCGATCCGGACGCGCTGCTGCCGCCTTACGACGGCATCAAGCTGGCCGACGTGCGCATGGTCAAATCCGACCAGGATGCGGCCGAAGCGCTGGCGGCGCTCTCCTCCACGGACGTGCTCGGCTTCGATACCGAATCGAAGCCGACCTTCCTGAAGGGTGAACAGTCGACCGGCCCGCACCTGGTGCAGCTGGCGACCGACGAGGTCGCTTATCTGTTCCAGATCGGCGCCAAGCCGTCCGTCGATGTGCTCAAGGCCGTGCTCGAATCGAAGACCATCCTCAAGGTCGGTTTCGGCCTGAAGGATGACCTGCTGCGCCTGCAAAGCAAGCTCGGCATCGACACCCATAACGTGCTCGACCTGTCGAACGCGCTGCGCAAGGGCGAACGCAACACCCTGGGTGCCAAGACCGCGGTCGCGCGCTTCTTCGGCCAGAAGCTGCAAAAATCCAAAAAGATCACCACCACCAACTGGTCCCTGCCGCGCCTGAGCGACAAGCAGATCCTGTACGCCGCCGACGATGCCCACGTGGCCCTGCGCGTGTACCGGCGCTGGCGCTCGGATCAGGCGGCGGCCAAAAGCGCCCCCTGAGCGCCGGCCGCCGGCCCGCCTCGCGCGGGCCTTGGCGTACTTTCTCATTACTTGCTCATCATTTGCCCCAGTTACCAACCTGGTAAGGATCCTTCTCGCTCTTGGGAATGCGGCGCAGCGAAAGCGGCTCCACGATCGCCGTATAGGCATATTTCGGATTGACGACGTTGGCGTACGCGTGCGACAGCAAGATCAGCGGATCGCCCGACTCGTCCACCAGCACCTTGTCGGTCTTGTAGACGCACATCTCGCGCAAATCCAGATACTTATTGGTGTTCATGGTCCAGAAGTTGGGCGGCAGGCAGCGCAGCTCGACGCCGTTGACGGTGCGCGCCTGGGTATACTCGGTGGTGTCCTTCCCGCGCGGGGCATGGGCTGGCCATTCGGGAATCTCATCGACCGAGGTGACCTTGCCGTCTTCGATCCGGGTCGCCTTGCCGGCGTGAGTGACCGAGACGCTGACCATCTTTTCGGACGGCAGCGTGTAGACGCATCCGGTCTTGGGATCCATCGATGACGCGTCCTCGCCGCCCAGCGATTCGGTCTTGACCACGCTCGAGGTACCGTTGGTAATCCGGGTCACGCGCCGGTGGCCGTAGTTATCGGGCACCACCGGGAACGGCTTGACGGACACCTTGAGCAGCCTGGCCACTTCAACGCACGGCAGGTAAGCCGCGTCGTGCATCATCCTGATCAGCTGATTGGGCGGATCGTCGCGTTCGAGCAGCACCACTTCCCAGCTCTCGCCGCTGGCGGCCGAGGTGGACGCCGCTGGCGCGTCCGTGCTTGTGGTGGCCGGCGTTGGACTGGGCGACTTGCCGCACGCGGCGAGCAGAACGCACAGGAGAACGGGAAACGTCAGGATGCGGTTGGTCATTGGAAGGCGGCAAGCGGGATGGAAGGGCCCCGATTTTAGCGCAAGATCATGCGAAAATCATAAGGCCGGAAAAATCCGCAACTTCCCTCAGCGCGCTCGCACGCGCGCCACCGCTTCAATTTCAATCAAGGTCTCAGGCGAGGCCAGCGAGGCGACGCCGATACCGGTCAGCGCCGGGCGCGTTGCGCCGAAGTACCTGGCGATCACGGGAACCAGTTTGTCCATGTGTTCGCCCAGCTCCCCTCGGACATACACGCGCAGCTGCAGGATATTGTCGACCGACGAGTCGGCCGCTTCCAGCACGGTCAGCAGGTTTTGCACGGCACTGTCGGCCTGCGCTTCGATGCTGCCATGGTTAACGTGGTAATTGGCATCCCAATCGACCTGTCCCGACACGAAGACCAAGCCGCTTGCGGTATCGGCCGTGGCCTGGGACATGCCGAACGGGGCGCCGTCGTACAAGGCAGCCGGATTGATTTGTTTGATACGCATGCACGACCTCACAGGAAAATGAATGAGGTCGCAGTATGCTGGCGCGCGCCGGGCCCATCAATCGCGCTGCGCTTGTAAGCGATACAAGCGAAACCATGTCGCGCGGTGAACCTGGCGCGCTCACTTGCGGACGATTTCTTACGCGGCCCGCTTGGCGCGCATGCGGCGTGCCCGTGCACCGACAAGCAGCAGGCCGCCAAGCAGCATCGCGTAGGTCGACGGTTCCGGCACGGCCGTCACGTTAACCAGGGTGTCCATCTTGCCAACGAAGGAAGTGTCGCCGCCATCCGAGGCGCTCGGACGCCAGCTGGCACCGACCGTGGCGCCTTGCGCGCTCAGGACGACAGGCTGGCCCGGCGTGAACAGGCCTGCAACGTCAAATCCCAAACTGACATAGGGACCGTGCAAGGTGAACCCAGGTTTGCTCCCACCGTATCCATAGATCTGTCCGTCGACGACCGCCGTGTCCTCGCCGTTTGCGAACGTCATCGAATACGATCCGGTGGCGCCAGTGGTTTTAACCAGGGCATCGTCGAAGCTCAGGGTGCCGCTGAAGCGCTCACCGACGCTGATGCTGCCATAGGTCCAGGACTGACCGCTGGTAATGTCGCGCCACACGTAATCCGGGCCCCATGGCCCTTCCACCCTGCTCATGTGCGACATGCTTTCGACCACACCAGAAAACGTGTAGGTCTGGATCGCGGCCGAGGCAGCCTGGCTGAGCAGGGTGCCGGCGACGAAAACTGCTGCTAGTAATTTTTTCATGATTCTCCAATGATCCGTTTTAAAAAATTCAAAGCAATATTACCAGGGAATAATTACTATTTATTAAACATTTACAATTTTGCATACCCATGGCGTCAGGCCCATGCGCGGGCGCATCGCAATCATGCGGCCAGCAAGCGCTTTACCCGCCCCAGCAGCCAGCGCATGAAGGGATCGTTGTTTGCGCTCGGATGGTATGCCGCCACCACTTCGTACCCCGGCGGGTACTTTTCCAGAGGAATGTCGAACAAGCCGTCGGTGGGCAGCAGGCGCGAGGGAAGAAAAGCCACCATGTCCGATTGCTTCAGAAACGCCTGCGCCATGAAAAAGGACGGCGCGGAGAGCACCACGTTGCGGCGCAACCCCTGCCGTTCGAACCACGTGTCCGCCGACCCTTTAAAACTGCCGATGCCGGGCGACGTGACAATGAAGTCGTACTCGATCAGCTTCGCCAGCGGCATGGCCTGGCCCGTCAGCATGGCGCTGTCGGCCGACACGCAGCGGTATTGTTCAATGAACAGCGGCTCGGAAATCAGCCCGACCGGGACGTAGCCGTCGACGGTGAACGTCAGGTCGATGTCGCCCTGATGCATTTTCGCGGTCAGGTCGTTCACCTCGATATCCACCACGATGATTTTCACCCTGGGTGCGGACACGCGCAAATCCCGGATCAAGGCGTTCACGATCACTTTTTGCGTGTAATCGGTCGCGCAGATCGACAGCGTCCTGCTGATTGTGTCGGGCGTTACCGAATCCGGCAGCGGAATGGCGTTGATCCGCACCAGCACCTGATGAATATGCGATTCGATCAGTTTGGCGTACGGCGTCGGCGCCATGCCGTGTCCGGTGCGGACAAACAGCGGGTCACCGAGGATCTCTCTCAGTTTCTTTAACTGCAGGCTGATCGCCTGCTGCGATACGCCCAGATGCTCCGCCGCCGCCGACAGTTTGCCGAGCTTGTACAAGGCATCCAGGATTCTTAAATGCGTGATCTCCAGCTTGTCGATCATGAACGATATTCCCACCCTTTTTCAATGGCGCCGTCTGGCGCTGATCCGCTTTTTCGCCGCGCACTGCACCTGTCGTGCCCTGCCCCGACGCGCTATGATGCTGCCACCGGTTACCTTATCAGAGAATCATCCATGCGAAACACCCTCACCAGCACAGTCGTGCTTGGCGCGCTTGCGTTCCTCGCAATGGCAGCGCCCCCGCTGCACGCGGCCGAGCGCCCCGCCGTGCTGCCGGACACCATGCAGCAGCGCCTGCTCGCCTGCGCCTCCTGCCACGCCAAGAAGGACGTCAACGACGCCTTCTTCCCGCGCATTTCCGGCAAGCCGGCGGGCTACCTGTACAACCAGCTGGTCAATTTCCGCGAAGGCCGGCGCCAGTTTCCGCTGATGACCTACATGGTCGACTACCTGCCCGACGCTTACCTGCGCGAGATCGCCGACCACTTCGCCAGCGAACACCTGCCGCCGGCGCCGGCGCGCGCCAGCGCCAGCGCCAGCGCGCCCGCCATGCTGGCGCGCGGCCGCCAGCTCGCCATGCAGGGCGACCCCGCCATCAAGGTCCCCGCCTGCATCGCTTGCCACGGCGAAAAACTGACCGGCGTGACGCCATCGATTCCCGGGCTGGTCGGCTTGCCGCCCGATTATCTCACCGCCCAGTTCGGCGCCTGGCGCAACAAGACGCGCCGTGCCCACGAGCCCGACTGCATGGCCGTGATCACCGAGCGCCTGAGCCTGGAAGACGTGGCCGCCGTGACCGCCTGGCTCGGCACCCAGCAGGCAGCGCCCGACGCCCGTCCCGTCGCCGCCATCGCCCGCCCCTTGCCCATCAAGTGCGGCAGCGCCCCGGATTAAGCCAGGAACCGATTCATGAAAAAGAAATTACTCATCAGCCTGGCGGCACTGACCGCCGTGATCGGCGTTGCCGTGGCCATCGCCTGGCCACGCAACGACTTCATCGCCGCCTCGTCGCCGGCCGCCTTCGCGCCGACCGCCGACAACATTGCCCGTGGTGCTTACCTGGCCAAGGCGGGCGACTGCATGGCGTGCCACACCGTGCGTGGCGGCCCCGAATACGCCGGCGGGCGGGCGCTGGAAACGCCCTTCGGCAGCCTGGTTGCGCCCAACATCACCTCCGACCGCGACACCGGCATCGGCGCCTGGAGTGCGGACGACTTCTGGAACGCGCTGCACAACGGCACATCGCGCGATGGCCGCCTGCTGTATCCGGCCTTCCCGTACACCAATTACACCAAGGTCAGCCGTGCCGACTCGGACGCGTTGTATGCCTTCATGCAAAGCATCCCCGCGCAGAAAGTTCCGAACCAGCCGCATCGCCTCGCCTTCCCCTACAACCGGCAGATCATGCTGGCCGGCTGGCGCCTGCTGTACTTCAAGCCGGGCGAGTACGTGCCGGCCAGCAGCCAGAACGCCCAGTGGAACCGCGGCGCCTACCTGGTCGAGGGGCTCGGCCACTGCGCCGCCTGCCACAGCACGCGCAACAGCTTCGGCGCCAGCGAAGACGGCTTGTCGGGCGGCCTGATTCCGATGATCGGCTGGTACGCCCCATCACTCACTTCCGACGCCGAAGCGGGCCTGGGCAGCTGGGAAGTGCCGCACATCGTTGATCTGCTCAAGACCGGCATCTCGCCGCGCGCGACCGTGTTCGGCCCGATGGCCGAGGTGGTGCAGCGCAGCCTGCAGCATCTGGACACCGAGGACGTGACGGCGATGGCGGTGTATCTCAAGTCGCTGCCGGCCACGCCGGCGCCAGCGGTCGAGATATCGACCGATCCGCGCGTGGGCCAAGTGATTGCGGAGGGCAAGAAGCTGTACGAAGCGAGCTGCGTGGAATGCCACGGTTCGGACGGCAAGGGCTTGCCGCCGCACTACCCGCCGCTGGCCGGCAACCGCGCGCTGACGATGAAGGAAGCCGTCAATCCGATCCGCATCGTGCTCAACGGCGGCTTTGCGCCGGGTACGGCCGGCAATCCGCGTCCGTACGGCATGCCGCCCTACAGCCACAGCATGAACGACCATGAAGTGGCAGCCGTGGTGACCTATCTGCGTAGCAGCTGGGGCAACAAGGCGCCGCCGGTGACGGCGTCGGAGGTCAACAGGTATCGCAGCGCGCCGCTCGATTGAGTTGCCGGGCCAAGGCGTGGGCGCCGAGCTGGCCGTCCACGCCCAATAGTGGTGGCGACTGCGCTCATGACGACGATGGCGAAAACAGCGGCGCGCCCGTCCAGTCTTGGGCCCCGTGCCTAAATGGGAGTCAGTGCACGATCCGGGAGATCGGTCAGCGGATCAAGCCGGCAATGAAATGCCGCAATGTTAGCCTCGACCCATTCCGCACGGCCGATCGGTTCCCAGCGAAGCGCAAAGCCAGCATTTATGCCAAGCAATTCAAACATCAGCCGTTGCACACGTCCATTTCCATCCCGAAACGGATGAATGACGTTGAGTTCGCAGTAGTAGTGTGCAACCGCGCGAAGAATTGCGCACGCGGCGAACCAATTAGATAGTTTTCTTGCCCAAGCTGCCGAAAAAGCTTGTCCGCCTCAGCCTCGATCCGGCTAACGTTCGCGAACCTCGTGCTGCCTTTGCTGATATCGACGGTCCGAAGCTTACCAGCCCGGTCATAAATGTCTTGAAATAGATGGAAGTGAATTGCGCGCAGGGCCGGCAGGGAAATATCATCGAAATTCGGCTCGTATCGTTCAATGCGGGCCTGGGTGAGCTCGATCTCAGCCGCTTCCAGGGCATCCGCCTCGGTGATGCCGAGCTTATTGACCAGAACGTTAGATTTCGGATAGCAATATTGAACGTCCTGGCCCGCGCCGTATTTATCGGCCATTCTTCTTCGTGAGGGTGGCCGCGGTTCGTTCAAGCGCAGGCTTGTTGGTACTCACCGGACGCTGAACCAACCCTTCGAGGCGAAGGCTGGCCTGATAGTTCTCGGAACGCAACTTGAGGAAGATCTGCCGCTTCTTTTCATTAGTCAACATTTCAATCCTCCCGCGCGATAGCGATGCCGTCCACAGACATTGTACCTGATGCCCTTGTCCGGCGACCTGCCGGGCAGGCGAAGAAAGCGCGCATCTGCTGATCCTGACGCGATCCGCAGCACCTTGATCAGCCCTTACGCCGCGTCCAGCATCCCGCTATAACACGCATCGGCAAACCCGATCCGGTCGGTGGTCGCATTGCGCGCATCCTCGACGCTGATCTTCTTCTCGCGCAGCAGGTTCACCAGCGCCGTGTTCATCGAATGGCAGCCGGCGTTGAACTTGCCCGTGCCGCCATCCATCAGCGAGCGCACTTCCGCCACGCGGCCGGACTCGATCATGCGCACCACTTCCGGATTCGAGCTGAGGCACTCGGTGGCCAGGTAATAACGCTCCCCGCCCACCGACGGCAGCAAGGCCTGGCACAGCACGCCGCGCAGGGCACTGGCCAGGGCCTGCGCCTGCGCGTCCGAATTGCCCAGCAGGCGCAGCATCTTCTGCAAACCCAGCTCGGTCGAGCGCGCGTGCAGGGTCGCCAGCACCAGCGGACCCGATTCGGCCAGCGCCAGCGCTTCCTGCGCGGTCTGGGCATCGCGGATTTCGCCGATCACAATCACGTCCGGCCGCTCGCGCAGCGCGTCCAGCGCGCCGAGGTAGTAGCTCTCGACGTCGCCGTCGAAGCCCACTTCGCGCTGGGTGATGATGCACTTACGCTGAGGGATTAGCGTTTCGACCGGATCTTCGATGGTGATGATGTGGCCCGAGCGCGTCTTGTTGATCTGGTCGATCATCGAGGCGATCGTGGTCGACTTGCCCTGGCAGGTGTCGCCGATGATCAATACCAGCCCGCTGGTGAGCAGCGCGAAATCCTGCTCGGCCGCGCGCAAGCCCAGTTGGTTCAGCGGCAGCGGTTCGCGCGGAAAGCGCCGCACCACGCAGCCGAGCCGCTTCTTGCCCTGGAACGTAAAGCAGTTGGCGCGGATGCGCGCCGTGTGCAGGTCGATCGAGCGATCGAAGGCGCGGTCGGAAATGCGCTCGGCCCAATCGGGCTCGATCACTTCGAAGAACTCTTCCAACTCTTCCTTGGTGATCGGCGAATCGGTCACCGCCACCAGCCCTTTCGGCTGGCGCAGCATCAGCGGACTATTCTGGTGAATGATGATGTCGCTGAAAATCAGCTTGGAATTGAGCAGGTGGAGAATCTGCTCGACCAGGGTGCCGAACACCGGATGGTCTTCATTCTCCACATAGGTCAGGGTAGGGATTTGCGAGGACTGGTGGTTTTCCATCTGGCTCTTGGCGTGGTCAATAGTGCCGATAATTATAAGACCAGTCCCCGCAAAAAATTGCATCATTGAAAGATAATTTTTCAGGACGATGCCATTGCGCCCCGTTCAGTGTCACTCCAGCGCAACAGCGCGCCGCGCACCGGCCAGCCGCGCCAGTCCGCAAGCCACCGCCACGGCGACAACGGCCGCCAGCGCCGCCACCGGCGCCATGCCGGTGAGCCTGCCGTCGGCCGCCTCGCCCAGCTGCCAGCTGGTCACCAGCGCCGCCGCGCCGATGGCCACATCCTGCACCAGGCTTTGCAGCGACATGAAGCCGGCCCGTTCGTGCGGCGACGGCACCTGGCTGACTGTGGCCGCCATGGTCACGTTGCGCCCCGCGTTCCCGGCCATGAACAGCACGAAGAACAGGATCGGCAGCGCCGCGCCCAGCCCGAAAAACGGCGCCAGGCCTGCGCAAAAGGCACTCGACGCCAGCCCCGCCGCCAGCACTGGACCGGTGCGGTCGGCCAGGCGTCCGAGCAGCTGCACCGTCAACAGCGCCACCACGCCGCCGGCAAAGTACAGCATGCCCAGCTGCGCGCGCGGAAAGCCCATGTTGAGCAAAAAGTAGGCCGAGAAATGCGGTATCACCAGGAACGCCGAGAACGCGCTGCCAGCTTGCAGCAGCATCGCCAGGCGCACCGCCGGCCGCGCCAGCAGGATGCGCGCCGAGACCTTCTCGCGCGCGTTCAGGTGCCCTTCCAGCGCCGGCAGCAGGCAAGCCATCGCCACCAGCACCAGCGCCGCCAGTGCCGCCACCATATAGAACGGCGCCTGCCAGGCACCGGTGCGCGCCAGTTCCAGCCCGAGCGGCACGCCGGCGATCGCCGCCAGCGAAAAGCCCAGCATCACCTTGGCCATGGCCTTGCCGCGCTGTTCGGGCGGGGTCAGGTCGATCACGATGGCCATGCCGATGGCCACCGCCGGCCCGCCAAAGGCGCCGGTGAGCGCGCGCGCCACCATCAGCGCCGGCAAGCCGTGGCAAAAGGTGGTCGCCAGGGTCGCCAGCGCCAGCAGGCCGAAGGTGAGCAGCAGCGCGGGTTTGCGGTCGAAGCGGTCGAGCAGGCGGAACGTGACCAGCCCGGAGACCGCGGACGCCAGCGTGTAAGCCGCAGCCAGCCAGCCCAGGCGGTCGAGCGCAAAGCCATGCTCGCGCGCCAGGTCCGGCCCGAGCGGCAGCACCATCATGAAGTCCACCAGATAGACAAACTGCAGCGCCGCGACCAGCAAAATCGCGCGGGACGGCTTAGACATCGCGGCCCTCCCGCAGCGCCGCGACGCTCTCGCGCAGGGCCTCGCGCGCGCGGCGCAGCATGGCGGCCGTCTCGGCCCAGTCGACGCAAGGGTCGGTCACCGAGCAGCCATAGCGCAGGGTGGACAGTTCAGCGGGAATAGCCTGGTTGCCGGCCTCGATGAAACTTTCGATCATCACGCCGGCCACGCTGCGGTTGCCCGCCAGGCGCTGGCGCACCACGTCGTCCAGCACGCGCGCCTGCAAGGTGTGGTTCTTGTTCGAGTTATCGTGCGCGCAGTCGATCACGATATTCGGCGGCAGGCCGCCCTTCTCCAGCGCCTGCCCGGCCAGCGCCACGCTGGCCGCGTCGTAATTGGGACGCCCGCCGCCGCCGCGCAGCACCAGGTGGCCATACGGGTTGCCCGGCGTGCGGATCACGGCCGCGCGGCCATCGGCATCGATGCCCAGAAAAGCATGCGGATGCGAGCTCGATGCGATTGCGTTCACCGCGGTGTCGACCTTGCCGTCGGTGCCGTTCTTGAAGCCGACCGGCACGCCCAGGCCCGACGCCATTTCGCGGTGCGTCTGCGATTCCGTGGTGCGCGCGCCAATCGCCGCCCAGCTGATCAACTCACCCACGTACTGCGGCGACACCGGGTCGAGCGTCTCGGTCGCCGCCGGCAAACCCAGTTGGGCCACATCGATCAGGAAGCGCCGCGCCAGCGCCAGGCCCTCGGCGATGCGGAACGATCCATCCATGCGCGGATCGTTGATCAACCCTTTCCAGCCGATGCGCGTGCGCGGCTTTTCGAAGTACACGCGCATGACGACGAACAGCGTGTCGGCCACTTCGTCGGCCAGCGCCTTGAGTCGGCGCGCGTAATCGAGCCCCGCATGCAGGTCGTGGATCGAACAGGGGCCGACCACCACCATCAGGCGTGGATCGCGCCGGTCGAGAACATCGCGCACGCTCTGGCGTGCGGCGCCGATCAGCAGCGCGGTGCTGTCCGACAGCGGCAACTGGGCGCGCAATTCGGCGGGCGACGGCAAGGGGCCGGGCGTGTCGTGCGACAGCGGAGACAGGTCGCGCTTCATGCGTGCTCGCCGCGGGTAGTGGCGTGGACGGCAAGGGCCGCCGCGGCATGCGGTGGCAAGCCCGGTTGGCGGGCGACGAGGTGCGGTACGAGCATGATAGGTCTTTTCAGGTGTGATGAACATTCGTCATCGTTGACAGGCGTGAAACTTGAGCATACCATAACAGGTAAATGCGAATCAATCTCATTTGCATTAATATTTAGATTGTAAATGATAATCATTATGATCTATAGTTCGGCCCCGCCTACCCGGCGAATCGCTTCGACTGCCCTCCTAACGCAAGGAATATTCACGATGAATGACAGACTGCACGGCCACTATCTGAGCCGTTCCAGCGCGGCCGATCTATGCGCGCATTACGAAACTGGCGCCACCCTGTTCTCGTCGCCCGGCCACACGCTGCTGGCCAGCGGCAAGCGCAGCATCCTGCCGCCGCAGTCCGGGTCCGCGCTGGCCGGCGCCGCGGCGGCCCTGCTGCGCTCCGCGCGCCGCGACGGTAGCGCGACCCCGGTGATGATCGGCGCCGTGCCGTTCCTGGCCGACGCCCCGGCACACCTGCTCATTCCCGCGCACGTGATGATGGCGACCGGCCCGGCCAATCTGCCTGCCGCAACCCCGCAAGCACCGCCGCCGCGCGCCCGTTTCCCGCGCACCGTCGAATCCATTCCAACGCAACACCAGTACCAGCGTGCCGTCGCGCAGGCGGTCGAACGCATCCGCGCCGGCCAGCTTGAAAAGGTGGTGTTGTCGCGCTCACTGACCCTCGAAACCGAGATCGACGTGGTCGGCCTGCTGGCGCGTCTGGGGCCGCGTAACGCGCACGGCTACACCTTCGCCATCGACCTGGCGCCGGACGCGCACGGCCGCCGCACCCTGGTCGGCGCCAGTCCCGAGCTGCTGCTCTCGCGCCATGGCACCCGTGTGCGCTGCCATCCGCTGGCCGGCTCGATCCCGCGCAGCGCCGAGCCGCATGAAGACCAGCGCCGCGCGCAAGGCTTGCTGCAGTCCGAAAAGGACTTGCACGAACATGCGCTGGTGGCCGACATGGTGGCCGACTCGCTGCGTCCTTACTGCCACTCGGTGAGCGTGCCGGCCGTGCCGTCGCTGATCGCCACGCCCACCATGTGGCACCTGGGCAGCGAAGTGACGGCGCAACTGAACGAGCCCGGTATGAGTTCGCTCGCACTGGCGATGGCGCTGCACCCAACGCCGGCCGTTTGCGGCCACCCCGCAGCCTTGGCGCGCACGTTCATCAACGAGGCCGAAGGCTTCGACCGTGGTTTCTTCGCCGGCCTGGTGGGCTGGATGGACGCCAACGGCGACGGCGAATGGGCAGTCACCCTGCGCTGCGCCGAAGTGGGTGCCCACAGCGCCACCCTGTACGCCGGCGCCGGCATCGTGGCTGGATCGGACCCCGAACTCGAATTCCTCGAAACGTCGGGCAAGCTGCGCACCATGCTGCGCGCAATGGGCCTCGAAGCGGTGCTGGAGGAAGCAGCATGACCAGTGACTATCTGCCCGGTTTCACCCCGTATCCCGACGACTTTGCGGCGCGCTATCGCGAAGCCGGTTACTGGAGCGGTGAAACCTTTGGCTCTCTCCTGCGCACCCGCGCGCTTGTTCATCCCGACAGCACCGCCCTGGTCTGCGGCGCACGCCGCTGGAGCTATGCCGAACTCGATCGGCGCGCCGACCGCTTCGCCGCTGGCCTGATCCGCCTGGGCATCGCCCGACGCGACCGCGTGGTCGTGCAACTGCCCAACGTGGCCGAATTCTTTGTCGCCTGCTTCGCCCTGTTCCGCATCGGCGCGCTGCCCGTGTTTGCCCTGCCCGCGCACCGCCGCCACGAAATCGGCCACCTGTGCGCGTTTACCGATGCCGCCGCCTACCTCATTGCCGACAGCGACGCCGGCTTCGACTACCGCACCCTGGCGCGCGAAGTCATGGCCGAAGTGCCGGCGCTGGCGCGTGTGATCGTGCTGGGCGACGCCGCCGAATTCATCTCTTTCGACTCGCTGTATGAAGACGCAACGCCGATTGCCGGCCCGCAGCCGGGCGACGTCGCCTTCTTGCAGCTCTCCGGCGGCACCACCGGCCTGCCCAAGCTGATCCCGCGTACCCACGACGACTATCTGTACAGCGTGCGCGCCAGCGCCGACATCTGCGAACTTGACCGCGCCAGCGTGTATTTATGCGCGCTGCCGGTCGCGCACAATTTTCCAATGAGTTCCCCGGGCAGCTTCGGCGTATTCCACGCGGGCGGCCGCGTGGTGCTGGCGCGCCGCCCCACGCCCGACGACGCCTTTCCGCTGATCGAAGCCGAAGGCGTGACCATCACCGCGCTGGTGCCTCCGCTGGCCATGGTGTGGCTGGACGCGGCCGGTGCCACCCGCCACAAGCTGGGTAGCCTGAAGCTGTTGCAAGTGGGCGGCGCGCGCCTCTCCGCGGAAGCGGCATGCCGCGTCGGGCCGGTGCTCGGCTGCGCCCTGCAGCAGGTATTCGGCATGGCCGAAGGCCTGGTCAACTACACCCGTCCCGACGACTCGCCCGAACTGACCGCCAATACGCAGGGCCGCCCGATCTCGCCCGCCGACGAAGTGCGCATCGTCGACGATGAAGACCGCGACCTGCCGGAAGGCGAAATCGGCCACCTGCTCACGCGCGGCCCGTACACCATCCGCGGCTACTACCGCGCCGAAGAACACAACGCGCGCGCCTTTACCAGCGACGGTTTCTACCGCACCGGGGACTTGGTGATGCGCCTGCCGTCCGGCCACCTGGTCGTCGAAGGCCGCGCCAAGGACCAGATCAACCGCGGCGGCGACAAGGTCGCAGCCGAAGAAGTCGAAAACCACCTGCTGGCCCACCCCGCCGTGCACGACGCCGCGCTGGTGTCGATGCCGGATGCTTACCTGGGCGAGCGCAGTTGCGCCTTCATCGTCACGCGGGGCGCACCGGTACGGGCGATTGAACTGACGCGCTTCCTGCGCGAACGCGGCGTGGCCCAGTACAAGATCCCCGACCGCATCGAATTCGTCGAGCGCTTCCCCACCACCGGCGTCGGCAAAGTTAACAAACGCCAGCTGCGCGAACAGATCGCCCAGCTGATCGGCACTCAATCACAAGATCGGCACGCACCATGACCATTCCGAAAATCGCTTCCTACCCCATGCCCACGGCCATGCCGGACAACCGCGTCACCTGGATGCCTGAACCGAAGCGCGCCGTGCTGCTGATTCACGACATGCAGGAATATTTCCTCGACTTCTACGACACCGCCGCCGCGCCGATTCCGGAGCTGATCGCCCACATCAAGCAGCTGCGCGATGCAGCCGATGCCGCCGGCGTACCGGTCGTCTACACCGCGCAGCCGGCCGAACAATCGGCCCAGGACCGCGGCCTGCTCACCGACTGGTGGGGTCCCGGCCTGACCGCCAAGCCCGAACGCGCACCGGTCGTGGCAAGCCTGGCGCCACGCGCGCAGGACACCGTGCTGACCAAATGGCGCTACAGCGCATTCGTGCGCAGCGACCTGCTGGCGCGCATGCGCGAACAGGGCCGCGACCAGCTGATCGTATGCGGCGTGTATGCCCACATCGGTTGCCTGATGACCGCAGCCGACGCCTTCATGAGCGACATCCAGCCCTTCCTGGTCGGCGACGCGCTGGCCGATTTCTCGGCCGCACAGCATCAGATGGGCCTCGACTACGTATCGCAGCGTTGCGGGGTGGTTGCCAGCACGGCGACCGTGACCGGCGCGCTCAAGCCGGCAATCGCCTGGCATGCCACGCGCACCGCACTGCAGGCCGAAGTGGCGCAACTGCTGGCCGTTCCGGCGTCGGACCTGCTGCCGGACGACAACCTGCTCTTCGCCGGTCTCGATTCGATCCGTCTTATGAGCCTGATCGAACGCTGGCGCCGCGCCGGCATCGAAACCACCTTCGTCGAACTGGCCGAACGTCCGACCCTGGCCGACTGGTGGGAACTGCTCGACGCGCGCCGGGTGGGCAAGTGAGCGGCGCACGGCTGGCGCTGACAAGCGCGCAATACGGCATCTGGCTAGGGCAGCAGCTCGATGCCGCCAGCCCCGCCTACTGGACTGCGGAAGCGGTCGAACTGAGCGGCCCGCTGGAGCACGCCCACTTCGAAGCCGCGCTGCGCCAGGCCGTGCACGAATGCGATGCTCTGCACATGCGCTTTGCCAGCGATGGCGACGCGGTCTGGCAAACGCCCGAGCCGCAAGAAGACTGGCCGTTCGCGCGCCACGACATGAGCGACGCCGAGGCCCGGCTGTGGATGCAGGCCGACCTGCAGCAGAGCGCCGACCTGGCGCGCGGTCCGCTGTTCGCCAGCGCGCTGCTGCAACTGGGCCCGGACAAGGCGCTGTGGTACCTGCGCGCCCACCACATCGCGCTGGACGGCTTTGCCTACGCCATGCTGGCGCAGCGCGTGGCGGCCCTGTATTCGGCCCGCACCGGCAATACCGAAGCGCCGACGGCGCGCGCCGGCAAGCTCGATCCGGTGGTGGCCGAAGATGCCGCCTATGTCGCCTCGCCCGCCTACGCGCGCGACCGCGACTTCTGGTTGGCGCGCATGGCCGGTGCCGGTGCGCCGGCGATGCTGGCGCCACCGGCCACCGTGGCGCGCGGCGTTCGCCGTGTACGTGGCGGCATCGCCACCAGCACCATCGAACGCTGCCAGGCAGTGGCCAGCGCCGCAGGCGTGGACTGGGCCGCCGTGCTGGTCGCCGCCACCGGCGCCTGGCTGCGCCGCCACAGCAGCGCGGGCGCTCTGACCCTGGGCCTGCCCGTCATGGGCCGCCTTGGCTCGGTGGCGCTGACCATTCCGTGCATGGCGATGAACATCGTCCCCCTGCGCCTCGCGCCAGCATCCGGGCAGTCACTGGCCGACCTGGCGCGCGCGGTCGCCGCCGAGATGAAGGCGATCCGTCCGCACCAGCGCTATCGCTACGAACACCTGAAACACGACCTGGGCATGAGCGGCGGCACGCGCCGCCTGTTTGGCGCGGTCATCAACCTCATGCCGTTCGACCGCCCACCGGTATTCGGTGCGCTGCACGCGGTCTCGCACCCGGTAGCGGCCGGTCCGGTCGAAGACCTGTCGATCACCATCGCTCCCGGCACGAACAGCCGCATCGACATAGAAGCCAATCCGGACGCCTACGACGAAGCCACCCTGCATGCGCTGCACCAGTCCCTGTTGAACGCGCTGGCCGCCCAGCTTGAGCAGCCTGACGCGCTGCTTTCCGACGTGCTCGGACAAGCGCCGCACGCCACGCCAGCCCTGCTGTCGGGCGGTGAGCTGCCCACCGCGCCTGTATCGGTGCTCGCTGCCCTGCTCACGCACGACGCGCACAAGACCGCGCTGATTCACGGCGACGCCGAACTCAGTTATGCGGAGCTGGTAGCTGCCGTCCAGAACATGGCCGGCCGCCTGCGCGACGCCGGTGTTACCGAAAACAGCCGGGTCGTGCTGCTGCTGCCGCGCAGCCTTGACACCATCATCGCGATGCTGGCCATCATGTGGGCCGGCGGCGGCTACGTGCCGCTCGACCCGGACGGCCCTGCCCTGCGCGTGGCCGCCGTGCTGGAAGACGTGAAGCCGACGGTGGTCCTCAGCCTGCGCAAATATGCGCCGCTGCTGCCAGCCTCCCTGCCGCTGCTGTGCATCGACGAGGCCGCGCCAGCCGATCCGATGTCGGCCCCGCTGCCGGTCGCCGACAGCGCACTGGCCTACATCATCTACACCTCCGGTTCCACCGGCCGGCCAAATGGCGTCATGATCGAGCGCGCCGCGCTGGCCCACTTCGGCGCCGGCGCCACCGCGCGCTACCAGGTCACCGCAAACGACCGCGTACTGCAATTCGCCCCGCTGCATTTCGACGCCAGCGTCGAAGAGATTTTCCTCACCCTGGGAGCCGGCGCAACCCTGATCCTGCGCGACGACGCCATGCTCGAATCGCTCGAACGCTTCATCGATGCCTGCGCGCGGCTGCGCATCAGCGTTCTCGACCTGCCGACTGCGTTCTGGCACGAACTCGCCTTCCACGTGGGCCAGCACGGGGCACCGTTGCCCGAGTGCCTGCGGCTGGTCATCATCGGCGGCGAGGCCGCGCTGGCCGAACGCGTGGCGCGCTGGCGCACGGCCGCTCCAGCCCATCTGGTGCTGCTCAATACCTACGGCCCGACCGAAGCCACCGTCATCTGCACCACCGCGCAGCTGGCTGGCCCGGACGCCATCGCCTGGACCGGCGACGCCGTGCCGATCGGCCGTCCGCTGCCTGGTGTCGATATCGCCGTCGGCGCCCCGCACCCTGTCGGCATCGGCGAGGAAGGAGAACTTTTCCTGATCGGTGGCGGCCTCGCGCGCGGCTACTTCGACCGCGAAGCGCTGACCGCGCAGCGCTTTGTCACGTTGCCGGATGGTCGCCGCGCCTACCGCACCGGCGACTGCGTGGTGCTGGGCGAAGATGGAGAGCTGCGCTACCTGGGCCGGCTCGACGACGAAGTCAAGATCAGCGGCCACCGGATCGACCCGACCGAGATCGAAGCCGCACTGCTGCAGTATCCCGGTGTGCGCGAAGCTGCCGTGGTGTGCCAGTCCCAGGCCGACGGCGGCAAACACCTGCGCGCTTTCGTCGCCACCGCAGGCAAACTGAATGCCCCGGCCTTGCGCGCCTTCCTGGCCGAGCGCCTGCCCGCAGCGGCGGTGCCGGCCAATTACGCCAGCCTTGCGCGCCTGCCGCGCAACGCCAACGGCAAGATCGACCGTTCCGCACTGCGCGCCCGTGAACTGGACGCCGCACCGACCGCACTCGGCGCCACCCCGCTCGAACAGTCGGTGATGTCCGTCTGGCGCGAGGTGCTCGGCGTGGAGGCACTGACGCCAATGGACGACTTCTTCGCTCTCGGCGGCAAATCGCTGCAAGCGATCCAGGTCGCCAACCGCCTCGGCGCGGCGCTCAAGCGCGAAGTGGCGGTATCGGCCCTGTTCCGCCACCGTACCGTGGCCGCACTGGCGCATTCGCTCGGCACCGTCGGCCACGCGCCCCCAAGCGCCGCCGCGGGCGGCGAATTCGCACCGCTGCTGACCATCCAGCGCGGCAGCGGCCCTGCCCTGTTCTGCGTGCATCCGGCCGAAGGCTTGTCGTGGTGCTATCTGGGCCTGGCCGCCTACCTGCCGCACACGCCGATCTACGGTCTGCAGGCACGCGGCATGAGCGGCACGCCGCCCACCGACATCGACATGCAGGTCGACGACTACCTTGGCCTTGTACGGGGCGCCCAACCGCATGGACCGTACCGCCTAATCGGCTGGTCCTCCGGCGGCGGTCTTGCCCACGCCCTGGCAGCGCGCCTGCAAGCCGCCGGCGAAACGGTGTCTTTGCTGGCGATGATGGACTCGTACCCGAGCGATATCTGGGAAGGCAAACCGGAAGCCGAAGAACGCGATGCCCTGATCGCCATGCTCGACGTGATCGGCGCGCCGTCGGTTGACGCCGATGGCCAGCCGCTCCCGCGCGAGGCGCTGCTGGCCCAGTTCCGCCAGCCGGGCAGTTCGCTGGCCACGGCCGACGACGCCCACCTCGAACGCATTACCACCACCGCACTGCTGTCGATGCGCCTGTACCGCCAGCTGCGCCATCCGCGCTATGAGGGCGACGTGCTGTTCTTCCATGCCAGCCGGCGCGGCCCCGACGCCCCCGACTGGAAAGGGTGGACGCCGTACGTCGACGGCCAGCTCGAACGCATCGACGTCGATTGCACCCATTCGTCCATGAGCCAGCCCGCGCCCCTCGGGCATATCGGCCGCGCGCTGGCGCAACGTATTCACCCGGAAGGCAAACCACGATGACCACTCCCACGCCTAAACGCACCCCGCCACGCATGCTGCGCGTGCGCCGCACGCTGCAACTGACCCCATTAATGCGACGCATCACCCTGGCCGGCGAAGCGCTGGCCGGCTTTCCGGAGGATAGCGACGGCGCCCACATCAAGCTGCTGCTGGCGCGCGAAGGCCAGCGCGAACCGGTACTGCCGACGCTTGGCCCGGACGGCCCGGTGTGGCCGCCGGCCGACATCCGGCCCATCGCGCGCACCTACACCGTGGCGCGCTACGACGCCGAAGCGGGCGAACTCGATGTGGACCTGGTCCTGCACGGCGACGACGGCCCGGCCTCGCGCTGGGCCGTGCACGCCCAGCCGGGGGACGCCATCGGCGTGGCCGGTCCGGGCGGGCCGCCGCGCTTCGTGCCATCGGCCGACTACCACCTGATGATCGGCGACCCGAGCGCGCTAGCCGCGGTCGCCGCCGCCTTGCGCGACGTGCCCCGCAAGGCGCGCGGCACCGTGCTGATCGAAGTTCCCGACCACTCCGAAGTCCAGGCGCTGCCCTACCCCGCTGGCTTTTCGGTGCACTGGCTGTCGCGACGGGGCGCCCGTCCCGGCGCCAGCACCTTGCTGCTCGACGCCGTAAAAGCGATGGCGTGGCCGCCGGGCCGCGTGTCGGTCACGCTGGCCGGCGAAAGCAACCAGCTGCTGGCGTTGCGCGACTTCCTGCTGTCCGAGCGGGGCGTGGCCCGCGCCGACATGTACGCGGTCCCGTATTGGAAAGACGAGCACACCGAAGAGGCGTACCACGCCGAACGCCACCGCATCATGGATGAACTGGAAGAAGCTGAATCATGAATACATTCTCCCCCCTGCGCCGCGTTGCGCTGTTCGCGCTCATGGCGCTGTGCGCCACGCCGGCGCTGGCCCAGCGCAAAATCGTCGACGCCGCCAACCGCGCCGTCACCGTACCCGAACGCGCCCAGCGCGTGGTGGCGCTGTCCGAACTCGATCTGGACGCCCTGCTGGCCCTGAAAATCAAGCCCGCCGGCGCCACCAAGGGCCGTGGGCAAACGGCCATGCCGCGCTACCTCGGCGCCACTGCCGCCACGATTCCCAGCGCCGGCAATTTCGCCGCCCCCGTGCTCGACCTGGTGGTCGGCATGCAGCCCGACCTGATTCTCGCCGGCGGCATGAACGACCCCGAGCTGTTGTCCCAGCTCGCCAAGATTGCCCCCACCGTGGTCACCTACCTGCCCGGCGAGAACTGGCAGGCCACGTTCCGCCGCATCGGCGCCATGATGGGCAAATCGGCCGATGCCGACGCCTTCCTGGCAGACTACATCGCCAAGGCCGGCGCGCTGCGACAGCGCCTGGGCGAGCGCGCCAACACCACGGTGAGCGTGGTGCGCTGGAATCCGCAAGGCCCGTCGTACATGCTGCGCGACTCCTTCGCCAGCCTGGTGCTGGCCGACCTCAAGATGCGCCGTCCCGCCGCGCAGATGCAACCCGGCGCGGCCCATTCGCGACCACTGAGCCTGGAGGCACTGGCCGCCATCGACGCCGACTGGATCTTTGTCGGCACGCTGAGCGCCAGCGGCCCCGCCAACGACGCCCTGGCCGCGGCGCGCCAGTCGCCGCCGTTCCGCCAGCTCGGCGCGTCCCAGCGTAATCAGGTGCGCGCGGTGGACGGCTCGCTGTGGACCAGTCCAGGCGGCCCGCTGGCCGCGCTGGCGATCCTGGCCGACGTCGACAAAGCCCTGGCCGCGCCTTGAGTTCCTCCGGCCGCATCGCGCTGCTCGTCCCCATCCTGCCGGCGCTGCTGCTGGCATCGATGCTGACCGGGGCCGGCGACGCCGGCATGGCCGACCTGCGCGCCGTGCTGGCCGGTGGCGACAACTCGCCCCTGCAAATGATCGTGCGCGACGTGCGCGCCCCTCGTACCTTGGCGGCGCTGCTGGTCGGCGCCGCGCTTGGCGTGGCCGGCATACTGATGCAGACCGTGACCCGCAACCGCCTGGCCGAACCGGGCCTGCTCGGCGTGAATGCCGGCGCCGCGCTCGGCGTGGTCACCGGCATCACCCTGGCCGGCGCCGAATCCGGCCTTGCTTATCTGATGTGGGCCGGCGCCGGCGCCCTGCTGGGCAACGCCTGCGTGCTCGGCGTGGCCAACGCCGGCCGCCAGTCGGGCAGTCCGCTGCGCCTCGTGCTGGCCGGCGTTGCGCTGGGCGCGACCTTTCACGGTTTGAGTTCCGCCATGCTGCTTAGCCAGCCATCCGGTTACGACCAGTACCGTTTCTGGGTTCTCGGCTCGCTGGCTGGCTCAAATGGCGGCATGATCATGCTGGCCGCGCCATTCATCATCTTCGGATTACTGGCTGCGCTGTTCCTGGCGCGGCCGCTGTCGGCCATGCTGCTGGGCGACGACATCGCCCGCTCGCTCGGGCATTCGCCACGCCTGCTGCGCGCTGCGGTCGCCTTCACCGCCACGCTGCTGACCGGCAGCGCGGTGGCCCTGACCGGGCCAATCGCCTTTCTCGGCTTGCTGGCGCCCTTTCTCGCACGCGCGCTGGCGCAGGGATTGGCGGCGCAACTGGCGGCATCGGCCTGGCTGGGCGCGATCGTGCTGCTGTTCGCCGACCTGGGCGCGCGCCTGGTGGCGCAACCGTTTGAAACTCCGATCAGCGTGATGACCGCCCTTCTCGGCGCGCCGCTGCTGGTGTGGCTCGCGCGCGGGAGCGTTCGATGATGGCGCCCGAGCCAGGCCTCGTTGTTCTGCGCGGCGGCACGCTGTCGGTGCTGGTTGCCAAACGCTCGCTGTACACCATACTCGCCCTGCTGCTGGCCCTTGCACTGGCTGTCGCCGTGGCCCTGTCGGCTGGCCCGGCGTGGCTGTCGCCATCCCAGCTGCTCGATGTCGTCAACGGCAATGCACCCGGCGGCACGCGCCTGATGGTGCTGGAGTTTCGCCTGCCGCGCTTGCTCACCGGCGTGCTGGCCGGCGCCTCGCTCGGTCTCGCCGGAAGCCTGATCCAGACCCTCACGCGCAACCGCCTCGCCTCGCCCGACATGCTTGGCGTGGCCGACGGCGCCATGCTGGGCGTCTTCATGGCGCTCATCGCCGGCACCACCGGCATGCTCGGACCGTGGTGGGTCGGGCCCTTGGGCGCCTTGGGCGCGGTGGCATTGCTGCTGCTGGCCAGCGGCCCGCTCGACAGCCGGGGGCACCGTCTGCTGGTGGTCGGCATCGCCATCGCCAGCCTGCTGCGCGCTGCGGCCGAACTGGTACTGTCGCAGCAGGAGCTGATGCACGCCAGCGCACTGTACGCATGGAGCATCGGAAGCCTGAGCGGGCGCACCTACGGTTCGGCACTACCGCTGGCCGGCGCTCTTCTTTTGCTGCTGCCGCCGGCGCTGCTGGCCAGCCGCCGCCTTGCGCTGCTGCGCTTCGATCCCGATATCGCCACCGGCCTTGGCCTGCCCGTGCGAGCGACCCAATGGCAGGTGCTGCTGTGCGCCGTACTGCTGGCCGGGATGGCAGTCGGCGTATGCGGGCCCATCGCCTTCGTGGCGCTGGCCGCGCCCTTCATCGGCGAACGGCTGGTCGGCTACGGGCGCGGCGCGCTGCTGGCATCGGCCTTGTCCGGCGCATTGCTGGTGGCCGCCGCCGACACGCTCGGACGCGTCGTGCTGGGCGATGCCGAACTGCCGGTCGGCGTGATCTGCAACCTGCTCGGCGGACCATTTTTGCTGTACCTGCTCCTTCACGAGCGCAACGGAGAAACGCAGTAATGGATAAACAAGTGACACAACTGCTTGTGCAAGACCTGCATGCAGGCCATCCGGGCCGCCCCGTTCTTCACGGGATCGACCTGGCGATCGAGCCGGGCAAGGTCACGGCCATCGTCGGCCCGAACGGCTGCGGCAAATCGACGCTGCTGCGCTGCATGGCGCGGCTGCACCGGCCGCAGCAAGGCAGCATAAAGCTCGGAGCGCACGACCTGTGGCAGATGCGCCAGCAGCAAGCCTCACGCACCCTGGCGATGCTGCCGCAGTCGCCACAGGCGCCCGAAGGCATCACGGTCAGCGGGCTGGTTCGCTTCGGCCGTCATCCGCACCAGGGCTTGTTCCGCCAGTGGTCGCGCGAGGACGAGCTGGCGGTGAATGCGGCCATGTCGTCCACGGACGTGAGCGCGCTGGCCCAGCGCCGGCTCGATCAATTATCCGGCGGGCAGCGTCAGCGCTGCTGGCTGGCGATGACCCTGGCGCAAGAGACGCCAATCTTGCTGCTCGACGAACCGACCAGCATGCTCGATCTGGGCCACCAGGTCGATGTGCTGGACCGGGTGCGCGCGTTGGCGAACGGCGGGCGTTCGGTAGTCATCGTGCTGCACGACCTGGCTGCGGCGGCGCGCTATGCCGACACCCTGGTGGCCATGCGCGACGGGCGCATCGTCGCCGCCGGCGCGCCGCGCGATGTGGTCACGCCGGCACTGGTGCGCCAGTTGTATGAGCTTGACGTGGACGTGCTGTCCGCGCCCGGCGACGGTGCGCCGGTGGTGGTGCCGGTCAGGCGTTTTCACTAGTTTTCACGGTTTTCACTAAGCGAACAAGGAACAAGATGGCAAATCAATTCGAAGGCAAGGTTGCGCTGGTTACCGGCGCAGCGCAGGGCATCGGCGCAGCCGTGGCACGCAAGCTGGCGCGCGAAGGCGCGGCGGTGGCGGTGTTCGATGTGAAAGCCGGTGCGGTCGAGGACATGGCGGCAACCCTGCGCGCGGGCGGCGCTTCGGCAATCGGTATCGCGGTCGATGTGACCGACAGTGCAGCCGTGAACGAAGCGGTGGCTTGTGTACGGCGCGAGCTGGGCGAGATCGATGTGCTGGTCAACGTGGCGGGCATCCTGCGCATGGGGTCCATTCTGGACTACAGCGATGCGGATTGGGAGCAGACGTTTGCGGTGAACGCGGGCGGCGTGTTCCGCCTGTGCCGCGCGGTGGCGGCGGGCATGGTGGAACGCAAGCGCGGCGCCATCGTGACGGTCGCGTCGAATGCGTCGAGCGTACCGAGGATGCAGATGGGGGCGTACGCGGCGTCGAAGGCGGCGTCCACGCAGTTCATGCGCTGTCTGGGGCTGGAACTGGCCCCGCATGGGATTCGCTGCAATGTGGTTTCGCCGGGATCGACCGATACGGAGATGCAGCGACAGTTGTGGAATGGGGCCGATGGATCGCAGGGCGTCATCGGCGGGTCGCTGGAGACGTTCCGGTTGGGGATTCCGTTAAAACGGATCGCGACGCCGGACGATATTGCCGATGCGGTGCTGTACCTGGCGTCGGACAGTGCGCGCCACATCACCATGCATGACTTGCGGATTGACGGTGGAGCGACGCTGGGCGGCTAAAGCGAACGGCAACCTTTACCTGGAGTGATCGCGACCTGATCTGAAACATTTCAGTCTTCTTTTGGCGGTTTCGAATGCGGCGCGACTGGCTCAACGTCCTCCCCGGACAACATTTCCGACAGATCCTCTGATGAAAGTCGCTTTATTTTTTCCTCAAGCTTTCGGTCATATTTTCGGTCGTTCGGATCCCGCTGCTTGTGCGCCTTGCGAGCATACTGTTGAACTAATCGGCCTAGTTCGCCCGCTAGTTGAGATTTCGTGCGTTTTGGAAGCATAAGTTCAAGTTTGAATCAATGTCAGATTCCGGCTGAGAAACTGTCAGAAGGAAGGTAGTTATGACCGTCAGGCCCGCCAATACGTACAGCGCCCGTCCTGTTTGGAATGCCAGCAGGGACGTTGGCAGTCTTCCGAAGATAACTTCCCCACAGGCATCAACAGTCCGAGCGCAAGCAAAATTTTTCCAGCTAACTTTACGCGCCTGCGGTTTGGTGCTGAGGCGTCGATCAAATCCAGAACCTGAGCGTCACACAGGTCATGTCACGGTATCGGAAACATTCTCAGATTGTAAAGATAAACACCGTACAATAAAGCCCATGCGCCGAGTCCACCTGCAGCAGCAAGAGCAAACCGCATTTTCCAGGTAGTGGCGAGCAAGCCCGCTGCCAATGCCCCCCATATTATTGGCCCGAGCCCGATGGCAAGGGGACTTCCAAGGTTTTCTTTTGCAAACACCCATTGTCCAGCCCACACCAGAACAAACAGTAGTCCAAGTCCGGCGAAGGTGTAGCGTACATATTTCACAAATGTGTCCTAAAAAATTGCGAGGTTAACTCGGCAGGTGCTATCGCGACGCGCTGCCAAGCTGCGTGGTAAATCAACTATCCAGTTACAGTGTGCTGGGCATAAGGAACTAAGCCGATCGTCGTTCGGCACAGCGCCTGACTTTGCCGACGGTTGCGTTGACATTGACGGAGTCAAGGTAACGCGCCAACCACGCCTCCTCCCATGGAGAAGGACGGCTTCCACTTTCTCCGAGCAACAGGCGCAAACTCCCTCCGCCGAGCGCCCTTGCGAAAACTACGCCAACAAGAGCCGCAATCAGTAGGCCTCGTAGCCAGAAATCGGTAAATCCCAACAAGTCGGGCTGCTTGCCACTAGGGTAAAAATACGTGGCGGAGCAGAACATCAGAGCGACGATAATGCCAGCTTCGCCGACACATACAGCTTACTGAAATGCCAGTGGTGACTACGGAGCGTTCCTCTCGTCTGGCTCTTAAATCCGACGTTCCCACTGCTGAAATTAGTTTCCAAAGCCTGCAGTGCCGACCGACACGGTTCCGCGCGTTGACAACCTTTCCGAAAACGACTGCCTTGACCAAGGCCTTGGCACCATTGACAACGTCCGCTTGCATCGGCGCCTGATAAGTCAAGCCAAAATACTGCATGCAAAACGCAACTGCCGCGATTGAACTGTTGGCCGGTCAACTGCGCGCCGCTATACCTCAGCGAAACTTGTACCGCTCGCCCGTCTTCAAATCCAGCGCAAACTTGACACCGTTCTCGGTGACCGGCACTTCATCGGGCGGCTCATCGCCGGCCAGCGCGCCTTCCACAAATGGCAGCCCTTCGCCCTTGCGCACCAGTTCATCGGCGCGCTCGTACACATTGCGGCAACCCGTCTCCGCGATCAGGGTCTGCACGATCGGCACCTTCCACGCGTCCACGCCAGCGGCCTGGAATTCGCAGATCAGATACCCCTCTTTACCGCCGTACTGCTCCACCAGCAAACCCGGCAAATTATCCGCCTCGGCGTTGACCAGCTTGACCACTTGATCGGGGCGGGCTTTCTTCGCCGCCGCCGCGCTCTTGGCCAGCGCCGCCTTGACACGGCGCTTGATCAGCGCATGGTCGACCGGCTCGCCTTCGTCGAAGGTCCATACGCGCGCGCGGATCTGCGACTTGGAATTGTAGGCGGCGCGCGCCAGGAATTTGGTCGACGACGACTGCACGATCGCCGTGCCGCCCGCCTTCATTTTTTCGTTCGGCTTGCCGTCGACTTTTTCAATCGCGGACGCGTAAATCCAGGGTTCGCCGGCGAGCAGGCTTTTTTCCTTGCCCTGTTTGATGGTGATGATCAGCATGTGGTTCCAGTGAAAATGCATTGCAAGCCCACATGATACCGCCTGCCGCCCCATTTAGAGCCCCTCCTCTACCTCCGCAAGATTTTTCTTGCCTATAGACCGATCGGTCTATAGGATCATCGACATGAAACCAAGCGATGCCAAACAACGCCTGATCGGCGCCATGATCGACGCCCTGCAACGCCGCGGCCTGCACGGCAGCGGCCTGACCGAACTGCTGGCCGCCGCCGACGCCCCCAAGGGCGTGCTCTACCATCACTTTCCAGGAGGTAAGACCGAACTGGCCGTGGCCGCCATCGAGGTGACCATTGCGCGCCTGTGCGACAGCATGGAAGCGAGCATGGCCGCCAGCGGCGATCCGGGCGCCGCGCTGATGATCTGGATTAACGGTGCCCAGAAACGGCTCGACGCCAGCCACTACGAACGCGGCTGCCCGCTGGCCACCATCGCCCTGGAAACGACCGCCGACGACGTGGAGATCCGCGCGGCGCTGGCCAGGGGCTTTGCCGCGGTGCGCGACCGCATCGCCACGGGCCTGGTCAACGCCGGTTACGAAGCGGCCAGCGCGCACGCCACGGCGGCCCTGCTGCTGGCCGCCTACGAGGGCGGTTTGCTGCAGGCGCGCGTGGCCGGCACGCCCGAACCGATGGCGCTCGTCAGCAGCGCCCTGCTCACCTATTTGAAGCTGCGGCGCCCCAAGGAACCCGATCATGAGTAAGCCCGCCGATGCCCAATCCCTGACCCTGACCACCGCCGACGGCTACCCGATCGCGGCGCTGCGCTACCCGGCCGCCGGACCGACGCGCGGCCACCTCGTGGTGGCCGGAGCCACCGGCGTGCCGCAAGGCTTCTACCGGCGCTTCGCGCAGTACGCCAGCAGCTGCGGCTACAACGTGATGACGCTCGATTACCGCGGCATCGGCTTGTCCAAGCCGGCCACGCTCAAGGGCTTCCGCATGGATTACCTGGACTGGGGCCGCCAGGACCTCGCCGCCGCCGTGGACGCCATGAGCGAACCCGGACTGCCTTTATATATGGTGGGCCACTCCTATGGCGGCCATGCCTTCGGCCTGCTGCCCAATCACGACAAGGTCGACGGCCTGTACACCTTCGCCACCGGCGCCGGCTGGCACGGCTGGATGCCGCCGATGGAGCGCCTGCGCGTGCTGCTGATGTGGCGCGTGCTCGGCCCCCTGATCGTGCGCGTGAAGGGTTACCTGGCGTGGAACTGGATGGGCATGGGCGAAGACTTGCCGGTCGATGTGTACCGGCAGTGGAAACGCTGGTGCACCTTCCCGCGCTATTTTTTCCAGGACCCGAACATGAAGCACATCGCCGCATCGTACGAGAGCGTGCGCAGCCCGATCATGGCCTGCAATGCGCTCGACGACCTGTGGGCGCGCCCGCCGTCCCGCAACGCCTTCATGTCGGCTTACCGCAACGCCGGCTGGCAGGCGACCGACATCGACCCGCGCCAGGCCGGAATGGGCCCGATCGGCCACATGGGCTACTTCAAGGCGCACTGCAAGCCGCTGTGGGAAGGGGCACTGGGCTGGCTGGAGCAGCACGGACGAATTCCTCCGGCCAGTCCATCGCGCTAAACTGCAGTCTGTCCGGCGCGCACTGCAGTTTGTCGCAAACGGCGCGCCGCACCATGGCCGCTTGCCTAGTATGCTGGTCAGGAATCCAATCCCACCGCATCGTTCAAAGGACGCCGTCATGACCCGAGCACCGACTACCCGTTTCGCCCTGCACCACCTCATTCTGGCCGCCGCCCTTGCGTGCGCGCTGCCCGCCAGCCAGGCTGCCGGGGGTGACTGGTTCGGCGGCGACAAGGTCCAGGGCAGCACCATCGTCAAACGCGAGACGCGCGCGCTGGGCCACTTTACCGGCGTTGCGCTGAGCCTTCCGGCCAAGGTGGAAGTGCGCATCGGCAACACCGAAAGCGTCAGCATCGAAACCGACGACAATCTGCTGCCGCTGGTGGAAACCGTGATCGAGAACGGCACGCTCCAGCTGCGCCCCAACAAGCGCAACCTGAGCTTCAAGACCCGCCACATGAAGATCGTGGTGCAGGCCAAAAGCCTCGATCACATATCCATTGGCGGCTCGGGCAGCATCGATGCCGATGCCCTGCGCGGCGACAAGGTCAGCATCAACGTCGGCGGAGCGGGCTCCATCGTCCTCAAGGGCATCGAAGCAGACCACGCCATCATCGCCGTCGGCGGCAGCGGCAGCCTGACCAGCGGGCCCGGGTCGCTGGATAACGTATCGATCATGATCGGCGGCTCGGGCGACGTCAACATCGGCAAGGTCAAGGCGCGCAATGCCAAGATCAGCGTGGCCGGCTCCGGCGAGGCCATTGTGTGGGTCAGCGACGGCTTGAACACATCGATTGCCGGTTCGGGCGACGTGAAATACTACGGCAGCCCGACAGTGAGCAAGTCGACGGCCGGCTCCGGCACCACGCGCCGCCTCGGCGACGCGCCGCAGCGCTAAGCCCTTACAGGTCGAAGCGCAGTTCCGCGACCGCGGTGCGCTGGGTGTACGGGTGGAAGGCCCAGTAGCGCGCATTGTTCACATTATCGATGCCGAGCGCCGCACTCCACTGTTTGCTGATCTTGTAGCGCACGCGCAGGTCCGCCACCAGATAGTCGGACACGCCCATGTAGGTGGCGCCGTTCGGATCGGTGTTGTCCAGCGTGCCGTACTGCTTGCCGCTGTAGCGCACCCCCACGCTGCCCACCCAGTCCTGACCCAGATGGTAGGTCGTGAGCAGGTTGGCGCGCCACTGCGGCACGCGCGGCTGGCGTTTGCCCACGCTGGCGGCAAAGACGCGGTTTTGCGCGATGGTCGAATCGGCGTAGGTCAGGCTGCTGTTGATGGTCAGCCCGTGCACCATCACGTCGTCACCCTGCCATGCCATTTCGAGCCCGTTGGTGCGGATCTTGTCGACGTTCTGCACGGTGTTCACAAGGCTGGTCAGCGGCTGCGAATACAGCGCGTCGCGCGTGGTCTCGTGGAACAGGGTGGCGCGCAGCGAGCTATCGCTTGTTACCTTTTCAGCGGTCAGTTCGCCCGTCCACGAACGCTCGGCGCGCAGGTTCGGGTCGCGGTTGACGATCTGCTGGTCGACGATGGAGCCCTGGAACAGTTCCGCCGCGGTCGGGTTGCGCACCGCGCGTCCGGCCGATCCCTTCAATGCCCAGTCGTGCGTGGCCTGCCACGCCAGGGCCGCTTTCGGCGACCAGCTGGTGTCGACGCGTTCGCCGAACGGCAGCGGCGCTACCGATGCGGCGTTCGATACTTCGCCGCCGTACGCGCTCCAGCGCTCCAGGCGCATGCCGAGGGTGGTCTTCCACTGGGGCGCAAAGCGCCACGTGTCTTGCGCGTACACGCTTTGCAGGCGCGTGTTGCCGTTGAAGGTGGATACGGTGGCCCCGTCGCCCGCACGAATCCAGTCGCTGCCGGAGAACACGCGCGTGCGCAGGGCCGCGCTGTCGCTCTGCACGCCCATGTCGACGATGTGGGCCGGCGTCGGGCGCCAGATGCCCTTGAGCGCCAGCGTGGTCCAGCCGCTGCCTCCCATGTCGGTCACGTTGCCGCGGCCCGCCTGGCCGATGCTGGCCACCGACACCACCGGCGTGCGCACCTGGTCCCTGGCGTAATCGTATTTGCTGGCCGCGATTTCCCAGTCCCACACGCCCTTGCTGTGCTGCTTGAGCGCGAAGCCGTGCATCAGGTGTTCGAGCTTGCCGATGGTGGGCGCCAGGTCCGACGGCTTGAGTTCATAGCGCCTGCCGCCCATGTTGATGAAGCCATTCGCGTCGCCCCGGTACACCGGGTTGCCGGCGGCATCGCGCAGATAGGTTTCGGCGGCGCGGTGGGCGTCGTTGCCCCACCAACCCAGGGTGTAGCTGGCGCGCAGCACGGGCGTGACATCGTAGGCGAGCTTGATCTTGGCGTGGTCCTGCACCGTGTGCGACTGGCCGGTGGTGCCGATGATGAGCCAATCCTTGTTGGCCGAGTTTTTATCGGCCACGGCGCCCGTCACCGGCAGGCCCGCTGCGCTGTTCACGCCTGTCGAAACAAGCTTGTTGGCAAACCCGATCGGCTGGCCGCGGCTGTCCAGGCGCGACACATCGACCCACCACGACCATGCGCCCTGGCGGTTGCCGACCGAGGCGCTGCCCTGGCCGCCGCCGAAGCGGTCGTCGCTGGCGTACTGGCGATAGCGCTGGCTGAAGGCCGACAGCTTCACGTGCGCTTCCAGGCGGGTCGGCATGCGGGTCTGGAAGTCGACCACCGCGCCGGCCGAATTGCCCGGATAGGCTGCCGAAAATGGCCCGTACAGCACGTCCACGCGCTCGATTTCCTCGGGCGAGACCATGCCCCAGCGCGGGGTGAAGGTGGCGCCGTTGCCGAGCAGGTTGGAGAGCAGGATGCCGTCGGCGTACACCAGCGAACGCGCGCTGTTGCCGGTGCCGGAGGCGCGGCTGGCCAGCACCGCGTGATCGTAGTCGCCGATGTAGCGCTTGCGCACATTCAGGCTCGGGAAGTATTTGAGCGCGTCCTCGCTGTCGGTGGCGTTGATGCGCTGCTCCACCTGGGCGCCGCTGATTGACTCGATGGTGGTCGGGATCTGGGTCGGCAGCGAACTGGGTCGCCCGCCGTTGACGGTCACCGCGGGCAGCTTGACTGGCGTGTGGGTGGCCTGCGCCATGTTGGAGGTACAGGCGAGCAGGATCCCCAGCGCCGGTGCGCTGGTAAACAATGTTTTCATGGCGAGCCCTTAGTGGTGGGGTGCGCCGGCGGCGGCGGGGAGAATCTCGAGCACGGGTGCGGGCGACGCCAGCTTGGCGCCGCTGGCGTCGGGAATGGCATCCCAGTCCAGCCGGCCTTCATCGCACAGTTGCGTGACCTTGAAGTAATGCTTGCCCACGGTGGCGGGCAGCTTGACCTGCATGGCGAATTCGTCGAAGTGGGCGTCCGGCAGCGGGCCGCCTTTCCAGGTCACCTGGCTGGCCGTTCCGGAGATGGCCCAGCCAGCCTTGGGCATCGGCTTGGCGCCGCTGATCCCTTGAGGCAGGGTCACGGTCAGGGTGTGGGTCGGGCTGCCTTTGCAACCGTGGCCGACACGGAAGGTCAGCTTCTGGGAGGCGCCGGCGTTGGCGGTCGTTTGTTCGAGCGTCACGTGGGCGTGCGCGAGCGGCGCGGCCAGGGCCGCGCAAGCGAAGAGAATGCGAATGTTCATGATGATTTCCGTGTTGGTTGCGGCGTCAAGTTCAGTGGGCAGCGGCGTGCGCACCGTGGGGGCTGACAAAGTTCAGCGGCTTGACAGGAACCTCGATGGTCATCGATTCGCGTTTCTTGTTCGGGTGTTCGACGGTCAGTGTCAGCGGCACCGAATCGCCCGCCTTGAGCTGGCGTTTCAGGTCGATCAGCATGAGGTGGTAGCCGCCCGAGGCCAGCTTGACCGCCTTGCCGGCGGGCAGATCGATGCCGTCGACCTCCTGCATTTTCATCTGGTCGCCCTGCATCTCCATCTTGTGCATTTCAACGGTGCCGGCGACCGGCGAACTGGCGCCGACGAGACGCGCGTCCTTTGCCGACAGCAGCTGCATGAAGGCGCCGCTGGTTTTCTGGACCGGCACGGTGGCACGCGCCCACGGGGCGTCGACCTTGACTTGGGCGAAGGCGGACGAGGCGAGCGCGCACAACGCGATCAGCGCATAAGTATGTTTTTTCATGGTGATTGTCTGTAATAGGGTCTGGTGACGTGGGCCTGCCGAACAGGCGCGCAACGTCGCAACGGTGCGGCGCGATGCGCCGCAAGAGCTATCGGAGAATCGCGGGCGGGCCGCGCGGAGGGGCGGCGGTGAGCGCGAGCAGGGGCTGCGGCGCGCGGTAGAACAGGAAGGGACGCAGCTCGTGGCCGCCGAGGATGGCCAGGCCCGTGATTGCGTTCGGCATCAGCGAATAGCTGCCGGCGTGCGGAAGGCAGTAGCCGCAGTCTTCCATCATGCCGGCGCCGCTGTGGTCAAGCTGGCCGGCGAGCAAGCTGATGGCCTGGACGCCGGGGGTGGCGCGCGCGCTTGGGTCGGTGAAGCAGATGTCCGCGCTGAGCGCATCACCGCGGACGGCGCCGAGCGCGTGCGAAATCGATGGGGCGAGCACGTTCATCAGGATCGCGAGACACGCGATCCAGATTTGCAGGCGCCACTTGGTCGACTTCATTTTCATGGGGAGAATTATATCGCAGGGATGCGGGCGCCGGGGGGACTACCGCGGTCGGCAAAAGGACTAGGCGCCGCGCGGCGATATCGCCCTCCGCCATCAAAACAACACTTACAAAAATCGTAATTTTTTTGCACTGCTTCACGTAACATTGACATTTCCCCAACCAACAAGGAATGACCATGTCCTCGTCCGTCCGGTACCTCGCCGCCAGCGCTATCGCTTTCGCCGCCCTGCTCGCTCCCCAGTTGGCGTTCGCCGACGGGGTCCATATCGAGAGCAGCAGTGTCATGTTCGACACCTCCTGGTCTCAGCGGGCAGAGACCCTGGTGTCCGACGTGAACGGGGCTGCCACTTTTTCCCTGGTCAACGCTGTCGACCGCCTGCGTTTCCCGAATCAGTTTAATTATTTCAACGACTACGGCGGCGTATTCCAGCTCAGCGCGCGCGCCGGCTACAAGGTGACCGGTTACTCCCTGTCCGGCGGCTTTAGCGGCGATATCTACGTGGGGCAATCGCCCGACGGGACCGGACGTCCGGGCGGGGCCAACACCAGCGCCGGCGCCATGAGCGGCGCGCACGACGCCGTAACGGGAGAGACGCTCGCACAGCATAGCTGGTCGGCGTCCGATCTGCGGGGCAATGGCGATTTCACCTTCCACAGCGGGGCGCTGGACCGCACCGCGTCATTCCTTGTGTCGTTCGAAGGCTACGCCTACGGCCAGGCATCTCCGGCGATCTGGAACAGCACCGATCCAAGGGACCCGAGAAACTACTACGATTTCTCGCGGGCGGAAGTCGGGCTCAGGGATCGGCTGCTGCTGACGGTGTACACGCAGGCGGTCCCCGAACCGCACACATACGCGATGACGCTGGCGGGACTGGCGTTCCTTGCCGGCGTGGTGCGGCGCAGGAAAAGGGCCGCGCGCGCAGCGTGAAGGGCTGGTCCCGGCGATATCCCCTCAACCACTATGAAGGAATAGTCATGTTCTCCCACACCCGGCACATCGCCGTCACCGCCATCGCTTTCGCCGCCCTGTTCGCGCCTCAGCTGGCGCATGCCGACACGGTCCATATCGAGACCAGCGGCCTCACATTCGACACGTTCCAGTCGCCGTATGCGGAAACACTGGTGTCGGACGTAAACGGGGCTGCGACTTTTTCCCTGGTCAATGCCGCTCACTTCATGGGCAATCCGAACATGCTTAATTACCACACCGTCCACGGCAGCGTGTTCCAGCTGAGCGCGCGCGAGGGTTACAAGGTGACCGGCTACAGCGTGACCGGCGGCTTTTGGGGCGAGCTCCACGTCGGCCAATCCCCGGACGGGTCGGGATTCCCCGGAAGCGCGGAGACCCGGTCCGGCGCATGGGCCTATGCGCACGATGTCGTGGGGGGCGAGAATTTCGCGTTAGGTGAACATACGACCTCGAATCTGCAGGGACATAGCGATTTCAGGTTCGACAGCGGCCCGCTGAACAAGACCTTGCCGTTCTTCCTTACGTTCGAGGGCTACATTGAAGGGTACGCGGCGCCGGCGATCTGGTATGGCAACGAGCCGGGACAAATGTGGCCCTATCGCGATTACTCGCGGGCGGACGTCAGGTTGAAAGGCCCGCTGCTGCTGACGGTATATACCCAGGCGGTTCCGGAACCGCACACGTACGCGATGACGCTGGCGGGACTGGCGCTGCTGGCGGGGGTGGTGCGGCGCCGCCAACGGGCGGCTCGGAACGGCGCGCAGGCCAGGTCGTAAAGCACTGGTGCGATGACCTGCGCGGGAGGAACCGCATGCGTCCCACTCCCGCGCATGACGTCGTTTGCGCCAGTGGCGAAAACGACAAGCCACCACTGTGGCTTAACGCAGGGCCTTGAAATCCTCGCGTTCGATCAGCACCGTGGTGACGCTGTCGGTCAGGTAGATCTGGCCATCCTGGATCGTGCACTGCAGCTGCATATTGCGCTGCGCCAGCGCTTCGAGCTGGGCGCTGGCGTCGGCCGGGATGTTAATCACGGTCAGGTTCTTGGCCCGATCGAGCTTGTTGGCGATCTGCTTGTACCAGATATGGCTGGTCGCGCTGTAGCTGTACACAATCACGCGCTCGCTGCGGCCGCACGCTTTCATCAAACGCTTTTCGTCCGGCTGCCCGACTTCGATCCACAACTCGATCGCGCCGGTCAGATCCTTCTGCCACAGATCCGGTTCGTCGGTGTCGAACAAGCCCTTGGTGAAAGTCAGCGATTCGCTCGCGTGAATCGCAAAGGCGAGCAAACGGATCATCATCCGCTCGTCGGTCTCGGATGGATGCCGCGCCAGCGTCAGGATGTGCTCCTGGTAGTAATTGCGGTCCATGTCCGCAATCTGCAGTTCTGCCTTGTAAATCGTCGCTTTAAGTGCCATTGATACGCCTGCCTTTAACTTCTCTGAATTATTTGAAGACGACAGTCTTGTCGCCATTTTGCAAAATGCGGTGCTCGACAAACCATTTCACCGCGCGCGCCAGCACCACGCACTCCACATCGCGCCCGATGGCGCTGAGCGTGTCGGCATCCATCGCGTGATCGACCCGCTCGACATCCTGCTCGATGATCGGGCCTTCATCCAGGTCGCCCGTGACGAAGTGCGCGGTGGCGCCGATCAGCTTCACGCCGCGATGGTGCGCCTGCGCGTACGGCTTGGCGCCCTTGAAACTCGGCAAGAAGGAATGGTGGATATTGATCGCCTTGCCACGCATCGCTTCGCACAAGCCCGGGGACAAAATCTGCATGTAGCGAGCCAGCACCACCAGGTCGATCTTGTGGGTGTGCATCAGGTCCAGCACGCGCGCTTCCTGCGCCTGCTTGGCCGCCGCATCCGCGCCGGTGGCCAGCGGAAGGTGGTGGAAAGGAATGTTGTAGCTGGCCGCCAGCTGGTAGAAATCCATGTGGTTCGAGACGATGGCAGGAATTTCCACCGGCAGCAGGCCGCTCTTGTAGCGGAACAGCAAGTCGTTCAGGCAATGCCCGATCTTCGAGACCATCAGCATCACGCGCGGCTTGGTGCCGGCGTCGTGCAGCTGGCCGTTCATGCCCATCTGCGTGCACAGGGCGGCGAAGTCGGCGCGCAGGACGGCGTCGCCGACCGCACCTTCTTCCAGCGCAAAATGGACGCGCATGAAAAACAGTTTCGATTCGGCATCGCCGAACTGGGCCGAATCGATGATGTTGCAACCATGCTCGGCGAGGAAGCCCGAAACACGATGCACAATGCCGCGCTGGTCGAGGCAGGACAGGGTCAGGATGTATTCTGGATGCGTCATGGTCTTGTAGTGGATGGCGTGGAAACTGCGAACCTTGTATTGTCGCATGCGTCAGGGAAAATCGTCCCATTACAAAAAAGCACGCCCGTGCAGAAATTGCGGTATAGTAGGCAAATCACTACTTCATACAAGGATTCGCCATGACGACTACCGCACTGATGAACCAGCAGTTCCGCCTCGCCGCCCGCCCTGTCGGGATGCCGAAACGCAGCGACTGGGAGGAAATTACCGAGCCAGTGCGCGACATCAACGATGGCGAAATCGTGGTCAAGGCCTTGTACCTCTCGCTCGACCCCGCCATGCGCGGCTGGATGAACGAAGGCAAATCCTACATCCGCCCGGTTGCCATCGGCGAAACCATGCGCGCCGGCGGCGTGGGCGTGATCGTTGCATCGAAGTCCGACAAGTTCGCCGTGGGCGACACCGTCTCCGGCGGCATCGGCGTGCAGCAGTACTGGGTTGGTGCGGCCGATGACAAGTCGGGCAACTTCTACAAGATTTCCCCGGCCATGGCGCCGCTGACCACCTGGCTCAATACCCTGGGCATGCCCGGCATGACCGGTTACTTCGGCCTGATCGAATCGGGCCAGCCCAAGGCTGGCGAAACCGTGGTGGTGTCGGGTGCGGCCGGCGCGGTCGGCATGACCGTCGGCCAGGTCGCCAAGCAGCTCGGCTGCCGCGTGGTCGGCATTGCCGGCGGCAAGGAAAAATGCGATTTCGTGGTCAATGAACTGGGCTTCGACGCCTGCATCGACTACAAGAACAGCTCGGTCAAGGATGGCCTGAAAGAGCATTGCCCGGACGGCGTGGACGTCTTCTTCGACAACGTGGGCGGCGAGATCCTCGATACGGTGCTTACCCGCATCAACCTGCGCGCCCGCATCGTCATCTGCGGCGCCATCTCGCAGTACAACAACACCACGCCAGTGAAAGGCCCGGCCAACTACCTGTCGCTGCTGGTGAACCGCGCGCGCATGGAAGGCATCGTCGTATTCGACTATGCCGACCGCTACCACGTGGGCGTGGCCGCCATGGCCAAATGGATGCAGGAAGGCACTTTCAAAAGCCGCGAAGATGTGGTCGAGGGCCTGGAAAACTTCCCCGAAGCGCTGCTGATGCTGTTTGAAGGCAAAAATTTCGGCAAGCTCGTACTCAAGGTGGCGGACGCGTAAGGCTGTCGCCGCACCCCGCCGGCGCGCCGCCGCGCCGGTGAACTGACCAGAATGACCCGGGCCGCCCGTTCGCGGCGGCCCTTTTCCTCCCTCCCCGCTTGACCGAACGCGCGTGCGCACGAAGTTCGTGGAACTTTGACGCGCCCCCTCACGTCTATCACATGCCCATGCGACGCGCGTTCGCCCGACTGCGACCGCGTCCTTCCATGTTTTATGACGAGGACAGCCATGCCATTCCATTCAAGCAGACTACCGATGCGCTCGCAGTTCGACGCGCAGGTCGATTTTTTCAGCGAACTGGCCCGCACCGGGATCGACGCGCTGCGCAGGCTGAGCGAGCTCAATGTGCAGCTGGCGCGGCAACTCAATGACGATATCCTGCATGCCGCGCGCGCCATGGTGTCGTGCAGCTACCCGTTCCAGCTGCCCGTGGCCGCCGCAAGCGAGTCGGCGCCGTTCATCGAGCACCTGCGCAGTTACCAGCAGCAGCTCGCCGGCGTGCTGTCCGGCGCGCACATCGAACTGGCGCGCCGCGCCGGATCGCACCTGCCCGACATCAGCCGCGCCGCGGCGGCCACGCTTGACGGCATGGCCCGGCGCGGCGCCGGCGCGCCGCACAGCCTTGCCCGCCCGGCCGGCGACAGCGCGGTCAGCGCGGCCCACACCCCGCACGAAACCAACCACACGCCGGAGTAAAAACCGGCAGACAGCCCACCACGGAGTTCACCTATGTCTACCCACGGTAAGCCAAAAAGCGGCGCGGCGATCGACGCGCTCGAATTGCTGAAAACCGACCATGAAAAGGTCAAAAGCCTTTTTCGCGAGTTTGAAAGTTTGTGTGACAACGACGAAGACGATGACGAACGCAAGTTCGAACTGGTCGACGACATCTGCTACGAACTGACGGTGCACTCGATGATCGAGGAAGAGATTTTCTATCCGGTACTGCGCTCGCTGATCGATGACGACCAGTTGCTGGACGAGGCCGAGGTCGAACATGCCGGCGCGCGCGACCTGATCAGCCAACTCGAAGTGATGTATCCGGGCGATGACCATTTCGACGCCATGGTGACCGTGCTGGGCGAAGAAATGGCGCACCACATCGACAAGGAGGAAAGCGAGCTGTTCGACGCCGCGCGCCGCTCGGCCATCGACCTCGACGACCTCGGCGAACGGCTGTCGGCGCGCAAGGATGAACTGGACGACGACCTGTCGTCGCCGCCATCGCCGGTCGATGCGATGGAACCGCACAACGGCGCGCGCCGCACCCCACGCCCACCTAACTAGTGACGGGTGACGGAACTATTGAAGTGAGCACGTCTCTAACCCACAAGCCCGATAACGCGTCAGTAGCGCATGAGAGCGGGGTTCCGATACCGAAGCAAACAAGGAGAACGACATGGCGACAAGTAAGGAAAGTGGAGGCAACAAGAACAGCACATCCAGCGGCAACGCGCAAAAAAGCGGCAGTGGCAGCAGCCAGGGTCCCGCCAAGCGCGGCTTCGCAGCCATGGATCAGCATCAGCAGCGCGAAATTGCCAGCAAGGGGGGCCAGGCTGCCCACCAGAAAGGAACGGCGCACGAATTCGATTCCGAAGAGGCGCGCCGGGCCGGGCAAAAAGGCGGCGAGGCGGTCAGTCGCAACCGCGAGCACATGGCCGACATCGGGCGCAAGGGCGGCGAGAGCCGGCAATCGGCGGCCCGCAATGCGGCGGCGGCAGCCGCTGCCGGCGGTGATGGCGGCGGCGCTGGCGCAAAGGGATCGCGCCAGGGGACCAAGGAGAAGGACAAGGACAAGACGGAGTAACGGGCAAGCCCGCTGGCGCCGGCGGGCATCCCGCGTCCGTTTCGACTGTTGGTGATCCGGGGTGAGAGAACAACTGTTCACGTTCCGGTGATGCGGTGCTGGCACATATCAAGGCAAGGTACGCCTGGGTGCCGGTTAGCCCGGATGCTGGTCTTGCGCCGGAGGCAGGAGTGCGGGTGCTCTCGCCGGGGAGCCGGGGTTCGCACCCTGTCGTTTGCTCATATGGTCACCTGTCCATCGCTTGTCCCGCGCAGTCATTTCCAACCTTAATCCAGTGTTCATGCCCGGTTTGAGCGGATGACGCCGGGCCGGGCGGCGCGATGCGGGCGTACAGCGCACCGGTCGCCAGTGTCCGCCGTCCATCCCATGTGCGTTCCCACGCATATGCAAATTGGCGCAAGTGCACCACCTTCAGCGCGTGGCCGCTGCGCTTGCGAGCCGCAGGGGGCGCATCCCGCATCTCCAGTTGTATTTGCATGCATATATGCATCCAGCCACGGCGTGCCGCATCGACATGCATATGCAACGGCGGTAACGCCAGCATGGCGCGCTTTCACAGGCAGCACTTCCAATCCCTCCTCAAACAATAAAAATTAATCTATTATGCAACTCCGGAAGCCGCAGCTGGCGGTATCCCAATCCCACAAGAAAGACGTTTCCCATGCCACGTTTCGCCTTGCGTATGTCCGTGTTCGCCATCGCCGCAACTTGCAGCGTCTCCAGTTTTGCCCAGGCGCCCGCGGCGCCCGATACCCAGCTCGCTTTTTCCCATGCCAACCAGATGGTCGACATTGGCGGGCGGCGCCTGAACCTGTATTGCAGCGGTTCCGGAGCAAACACGGTGATCTTCGACGCGCCGTCGGGCATGGCCGGCTGGGTCTGGCACGCGGTGCAGCCGGAAGTCGCAAAGCAAACGCGCGCCTGCGTCTTCGACCGCGCCGGCATGGGTTTCAGCGATCCGGCTGAACGCCCGAACACCTCGCAAAACGTGGTCGAGGATTTGCATGCCGCGCTGGGCAAAGCCGGCATCGCTCCGCCTTACGTCCTGGTCGGCAATTCCTTCGGCGGCGGCAACATCCAGTTGTTCGCCTACCGCTACCCCAACGAGGTCAAGGGACTGGTGCTGGTGGAAGCCCAGCATGAAGATGAAATCGACCGCATGAATGTCATCTCCAAGGGCAAGCTCAAGGAAATGAATGCGATGCTGACGGAGTACGGAAAAGCCTGCGAGGCGCAGTCCCAAAAAGGCTTCGTTCCCGGCAGCGAGTTGTTCGCTAACTGCACCGGCGGCTTTCAGCCGCAATTCGGCCGCGCCCTGAACGCCGCCTACCTCGCCTCGCTTACCTCGCCAGCCTACTGGCGTGCGCGCAATGCCGAGGAAGACGCCTTCGAGACCAGCACCGCCCAGCTGCGGGCGGCGCGCCGCCCGTTCGGCGACCTGCCGCTGATGGTCCTGACGCGCGGCGTGTCGCCGTATGCCATTCCCGGCAAGCCGCAAAGCGAGCTGAACAAGGCGGCCGAGAAAGAAAACCTGGCCATCCACCGGGAGATGGCCGCCCTCTCCACGCGCAGCACGCACCGGGTGGTGGCGGGCGCGGGACATATCATCCAGGCCGACAAGCCGCAGGCGGTCATCAAGGCGGTGACCGACCTGCTGGCGCAAATCAAGCCATAATGCCGCATCAGGCAGGCGGACCGATCCGCCTGCGACATACAAGGAATGAGCATGATCCCAGTTGATGTGAGGGCCGAGATAATGCGCCGGCTGGCGCGTACCGAGCAGGAAGAAGGCGTACGCATTCTGCTCGCGATCGAATCGGGCAGCCGCGCCTGGGGCTTTGCCTCGCCCAACAGCGATTACGACGTGCGCTTTATCTACGCCCGCGAGGCGGACTGGTATCTGGCCGTGGATCTGGAAGAGCGGCGCGACGTGATCGAGTACCCGATCGTCGACGATATCGACCTCAATGGCTGGGACCTGCGCAAGGCGCTGCGCCTGCTATGGAAAACCAATCCGGCGATGGTGGAGTGGATTCAGTCGCCGATTTCGTATATCGAGACCGGCGGCTTCGGCGCCGGCGCGCGCGATCTGCTGCCCGCCCTGTATTCGACCGAGCGCGGGATTTACCACTATCGCAGCATGGCGAAGACGAATTACGCCTATCATCTGAGCGGCGCCCAGGTACCGCTCAAAAAGTACTTTTATGTGCTGCGCGCGCTGCTGTCGGTGCACTGGATAGAGCGCTACGGCACGGCCGCGCCGATCGAATTCCACAAACTGCTGCACTTGCTCGATCACCGTCCGGATTTGCTGGCCGAGATCGACGCGCTGCTGGAAAAGAAACGCGCCGCACCGGAACTGGGGCTGTCCGAGCCGATTGCCAGTCTCAATGATTTCATCGAACAGGAACTGGCACGCCTCGAGTCGGTTCAACCGCTGCCGGCGCCCCGCGTCCAGCCCCTGCCCGGCTTGAACACCCTGTTTCACGCCGTTCTGCGCGAGCAGCAGGGATAAACCTCCTCGCACGGCACCCTCGCGCGTTCGCCTTCCAACCGGATGTCGGTCTGACATCCGGACACGTTCCCACATGCTATTACCTCCACAGCGCACGCCCGCCCACCCGGGTTGGCCGACGCTTGCCTGTTTGTCATGCACGAATGCCGGCGCCAGCACCCGGCTGGCGGCAACAAACTTGCCGAAGTCATTTTTTGGCATGTCCTGCACGTAATGCGTAAACCTTCTATAATTTCAGTAATTCCTGAAAATTCAATACTTCCAAAGACCTATAGACATGACAAATCTCAGTCCACTTGCCCAGAAATTCATCCTCCACTTCGGCGAAATGGGCAGCCGCTGGGGCATCAACCGGACCGTGGGCCAGATTTACGCCCTGCTGTACGTGCTGGCCAAGCCGCTCAATGCCGACGAAATCGCCGAACATCTGCAGTTTTCGCGCTCGAACGTGTCGATGGGACTGAAGGAACTGCAGTCCTGGCGCCTGGTCAAGCTGCTGCACCAGCCGGGCGACCGCCGCGAGTACTTCGAGCCGCCCAAGGATATCTGGGACATCTTCAAGGCCCTGCTCGAGGAGCGCCGCCGCCGCGAAGTCGAGCCGACCCTGTCGATGCTGCGCGACGCCCTGCTGGAGACGCCCGCCACCGACGCCGACCGCGTCGCCCAGGAGCGCATGCGCGAGATGTACAACCTGATCGAGCTGTCGAGTTCCTGGTTCGACGATGTGCAGCGCCTCTCGCCCGAAACCCTCACCTCGCTGATGAAGATGGGCTCCACGGTGAAGACCCTGCTCAACGTCGGCGACACCGTGCGCGGCACCTTCCGCAAGAAGCGCGCCCCCGAGCCGGCCGGCGCCGAACCCGCACCCGCCGACAGCGGCGACAAAGGCGAATAAGATGCGCGCCCTTCTCCACCGCCTCCCGTTCGCACTGGCGATCACGCTGGTGCTGGTCTTGAAGGTCGTCATCCTGTTCATGCTCTACAAAGCCTTCTTCTCCACGCCCCAAGTGAAAAAAATGCGCATGCCGACCGCGCAGGTGGAACAGCACCTGCTCGATACGCCCCGACCAAAACCACCTCTTCCTGCCAAGGCCACGCCATGATTCCCATCGATGATGTTGTCAGCCTGTCGCGGCTGCAGTTCGCCGCGACCGCCATGTATCACTTCCTGTTTGCCCCTCTCACGCTCGGCCTGTCGTGGATCCTGGTGATCATGGAGTCGGTCTATGTGATGACCGGCCGCGAAATCTACCGCGACATGACCAAGTTCTGGGGCAAGCTGTTCGGCATTAACTTCGCCATGGGCGTCACCACCGGCATCACCCTCGAATTCCAGTTCGGGACCAACTGGGCTTACTACTCGCACTACGTGGGCGACATCTTCGGCACGCCGCTCGCGATCGAAGGCATGATGGCCTTTTTCCTCGAATCGACCTTCGTGGGCCTGTTCTTCTTCGGCTGGTCGCGTTTGTCGAAAGTGCAGCACCTCGGCGTTACCTTCCTGGTCGCCCTCGGATCGAGCCTGTCGGCCCTGTGGATCCTGATCGCCAACGGCTGGATGAACAACCCGGTCGGCGCGGAGTTCAATTTCGAGACCATGCGCATGGAACTGGTCAGCATGACGGATGTGATCTTCAATCCGGTCGCCCAGGTCAAGTTCGTGCACACCGTCGCCGCCGGCTACGTGACCGCATCGATGTTCGTGCTGGGCGTGTCCGCCTTTTACCTGCTCAAGGCACGCGACGTGCCGTTCGCCCTGCGCTCGTTCGCGATTGCGGCCGGCTTCGGGCTGGCCTCGACCTTGTCCGTCATCGTGCTGGGCGACGAATCGGGCTACACCGCAGGTGAAGTCAACAAGGTCAAGCTGGCCGCCATCGAAGCCGAATGGGAAACCGAGCCCGCCCCGGCCGGCATCACGCTCATCGGCCTGCCCAACGACGCCGAGGAACGCACCGATTACGCGGTCAAGATTCCCTACGTCCTGGGCCTGATCGCCACCCGTTCCGTCGACAAGCAGGTAACCGGCATCAAGGACCTGAAAAAGCTGCACGAAACGCGCATCCGCAACGGCATGCTGTCGTACGCCGCCCTCACTCGCCTGAAAAGCGGCGACAAGTCGCCCGAAGCACGCGCCGAGTTCCTGCGCCTGAAGGACGATCTGGGCTACGGCCTGCTGCTGAAAAAGTACACGCCGCGCGTGATCGACGCCACCGAAGCGCAGATCAAGATGGCCGTGAACGACACGGTTCCGAAGGTTGCGCCGCTGTTCTGGTCCTTCCGCATCATGGTGGGCTTGGGGCTGCTGTTCCTGTTTATTTTCAGCGCCTCGTTCTACTTCCTGATCCGCAAGCGCCTGGCGCAGCAGCGCTGGCTGCTGAAACTGGCCGTGATCTCGATCCCGCTGCCATGGGTGGCGGCGGAACTGGGCTGGGTGGTGGCCGAGTACGGGCGCCAGCCGTGGACCATCGCGGGCATCCTGCCGACCCACCTGTCGGCGTCGACCCTGCAGGTGTCGAACCTGTATTTCAGCCTGGCCGGCTTCATCGGCTTCTACACGCTGCTGCTGGTGATCGAAATGGGACTGATGATCAAGTTCACGCGCCTGGGGCCGAGCGCCCTGCACACGGGTAAATATCACTGGGAAAAACTGGAGGCCGCATGATCTTCGACTACGACACGCTCAAAGTCATCTGGTGGGGCTTCGTCGGCATCCTGCTGATCGGCTTCGCGCTGACCAACGGCTTCGACTTCGGGGTCGGCATGTGGCTGCCCTTCCTGGGCAAGGACGACATGGAACGGCGCGTCATCATCAACGTGATCGGCCCGACATGGGAAGGCAACCAGACCTGGTTCATCGCCGCCGGCGGCGTCATGTTCGCAGCCTGGCCGCTGGTGTACGCGGCCGCCTTCTCGGGATTCTATGTGGCGCTGATGCTGCTGCTCTTTGCGCTGTTCTTCCGTCCGGTCGGCTTCGACTACCGCAGCAAACTGGCCGACACGCGCTGGCGCAATGCCTGGGACTGGGGCCTGTTCACCGGTGGCTTCGTGCCGCCCCTAATCTTCGGCATCGCCTTCGGCAACCTGCTGCAGGGTGTGCCCTTCCACTACGACGACACCATGCGCATGGAGTACACCGGCAGCTTCTTCGGCCTGTTCAATCCTTTCGGCCTGCTGGCCGGCGTGCTGGGGGTGTCGATGCTGGCCATGCACGGCGCCACCTACCTGTATCAAAAGACCGACGACGTCATCGCCGGGCGCGCGCGCAAGGCCGCCATGGCCGCCGGCGCGGTCACCATCGCAGCCTTCGCACTGGGCGGCCTGTGGGTAGCCACCGGCATGGAGGGCTTTCGCATCGTCTCGATGCCGCCGGTCGACAGCGCCTTCATGCCGACCGCCAAAGTGGTCGAACGGGGCGTGGGCGCATGGATGGACAACTACACGCGCTGGCCGCTCACGATCGCCTTCCCGGTACTGGGCCTGCTCGGCGCGGCGCTGGCGGTGGGCTTGTGCGCGGCGCGCCGCAGCCTGCTGGCGTTCCTGACCAGCGGCGTATCGGTCGCGTCGATCCTGCTGACAGCTGGCGCGGCCATGTTCCCCTTCATCATGCCGTCGTCGCTCTCGCCCGGCAGCGGCCTGACCGCCTGGGATGCGGTGGCCAGCCACAAGAGCCTGGGCGTGATGTTCTGGGTGATCGTGGTGATGCTGCCGATCGTGGTGGTCTACACCAGCTGGGTGTATTCGATCATGCGCGGCAAGGTCACCGCGGCGCACATCCGCGAAAACGAACACGAATCTTATTAGGAGCAGACCATGTGGTATTTTGCCTGGATATTAGGGATCGGCCTTGCCCTGTCGGCCGCCATCATCAACGTCATGTGGCTCGAAGCGAACTACGCGTTCGGCCTGCGCGACGAAGAGGCCACCCGCGAGCGGTTCGAGAAGGCCAGCCAGGCCGACATCTGACGCCGGCACCGGTGACCGCGCGGCCGCCCGCGCGCCGGGGACCAAGCCGATCCGCATGCCGTGGCGCAGGTGCTGGCACGCATCCAGTTTTGACCGGCCGTCAATCTTGTCGGTATAATCAATATTTACTCTGGAGCAAGCATGCACTATTTGTTGATCATCGGCGCCTTTCTGCTGTTCGCATTTATGGCCCCGCCGATGGTCACGCTCGCCACAATTGGCGCGTTCGGGTTGGTCGCCATGGTCGGCGCCCGCACCGTCAAGGCGGTAACGGGCGCGCAGGTTGGTTGGGACAAGGTATTGCAGTCCGTGGCCCTGGCGTTCGTTTTTTCCGGTGTTGCGCTGGCCGGGATGATGAGTCTCTTCGGCAGCGTCAATCTGGTATTGCTGCTTGTCGCCTTGCTGATCGCGTATATCTCCGGCTTTCGCATCGGTTTAGGTATCGACTTCAAAGCCGCCGCTATTGTCGCCTTGATTACTTCGCTAATGTCGGCAGTATTGTTTTGGCTGGTAAAAACAATCATCTGAATTTTCACCAGACCTGCCGCGCCCCCCAATGCCGCGGGCCGGTATGGTAAAGTGCCACCATGCAACAGCTCAAATACCTCAGCGCCTATTCCGAGCAGACGCTCGCGCAAGTCACCCAGCTGATCGAGCAGAACAAGCTCGGCGAGGTGCTGAAGCAGCGCTATCCCAACGCACATGGCGTGCGCACCGACAAGGCGCTGTACGACTACGTGCAGGACCTGAAGACCGAATTCCTGCGCAATGCCGACCCGATCAACAAGGTGGCCTTCGACAACAAGATCCACGTGATCCAGCACGCGCTCGGCCTGCACACCTTTATTTCGCGCGTGCAGGGCAGCAAGCTCAAGGCCAAGCACGAAATCCGCGTGGCCACCGTGTTCAAGGATGCTCCCCTTGAATTCCTGCGCATGATCGCCGTGCACGAACTGGCGCACGTCAAGGAAAAGCAGCACGACAAGGCGTTCTACAAGCTGTGCTGCTACATGGAACCGAACTATCACCAGTACGAATTCGACCTGAGGCTGTACCTGACGCAGCTCGACGTGTCAGGCCAGCGCCTCTGGTAGCGGGCTAGCGCCGCTGCAGCGCCCACTGCTCGCTGGCGGCGTTATTGAGCGGGTTCTGGATGATGGCCGCATTCTCCTGCGTGCTGCCGCCCTTGACATCGAGCGCCATGCCGCTCAACTGGTTGCTCACCGTGTGCCAGCCTGCCGCCGGACTGGCAAAGCGCCATTTCTGCCCGCCGCCGGCCCAGTAATCCCACTGCGCGATGGGCGTGCCGGCGGTGGTGGAATTGCCATAGTTATCCAGGCTGCGCAAGCTGCCCGCGTTGATGATGCTGTAATACCCATCGCCCTGCCCGATCACATACCACCACTGGTGCTTCGCGCCGCTGTCGGCCCCCTGCTGCACCATCGCGCCGTTGGCGGTGGCGGCGCCGGCCACCGTCAGCACCTTGCCGCTGGCGCGCGACTTGACCGCGTAGGCGCCGTCGCTGATGCCGCCGCAGCCGGCAAAGCTGGTGAAATTGCGCGTCATGGCCGGCCAGCCGCCGCCGTACGTCATCTTGAGGATATCCAGTTTGGCTTTTCCTCCGTCACTCAGGTCGTAATAGTGCGTCGAGACGAAATTGCAGCCATCCTGCTTGAGCACCGCCACGTGGCCCGGCCCCCGGTACTTGCCGTCGCTGACGGGAAGAATGGTGCGCGCGCCCGAATACGGCCCGGTGATGCTGGTCGAACGCAGCACTTCCACGTAATAGGTGCTGTCCGCCCACTTGCAGCAGGTGCCGCGGTTGACGAACAGGTAATAGTAGCCGCCATTGCGCGTGATGTACGGCGCCTCGATATCCTGATGCCCGCCGCCGAGCACCTTGGTCACGCTGCCGGCCAGCTTGCCGCTGGCCTGGTCGATCTGCGCCACCCCGATCCCGCCGAAGAACGAACCGTACGACATATATACCTTGCCGTCATGGTCGCGGAACAGCGCCGGGTCGATGGCGTTGATTTCGGTGTGCCCGCCGAACGATTCGACCACGATGCCAAGGTCGGTCCACGCCGGATTTTTCAGCGACGCCGAACGCGCCACGCCGATCGCCGAGGTGGTCGTGCCCCATTGCGACACCGAGTAGTACAGATAGTAGTAGCCGTTCATGTGGATCACATCGGGCGCCCAGATCGACCCCTTGAAACCGGGAATCTTGTTGGCGATCCAGGCCGGGTAGGTGGAAAACACCGGTTTGCTCTGCGCCGACCAGGTCACCAGGTCTTTCGAGGTCGAGTGCCAGATGCCCTCGTCGCTGGTGGTGAAGTTGAAGTACGTGTCGCCGTCCTTGGTGATGGTGCCAGGGTCGTGGGCGTTCTTGACGCCAGCCAGTTCGATGGCCGCCGCCGGGGCGGCGGCAAGGGCGAGGCACAGCGCCGTCAGTGGTGGTTTTAACATGGGTCTCCGATCTTGTTATGTGGTTGTCCTGCCAATGCAGGGTAGGCCGCCCGGCGCGCGCCGGCCAATGACTTTTTGGCACCGCGCGATCATCGTTTCGGTATCGCCCGCCATCGCTGCGAAAGTCAATTCTCACCGAATGTTGCATTTCCACACCACAAGTTATCAGGACGATTACGTCCGGCAGGATAATTATCGACAAGCGCCACCCTGCTCTATAAAGTCGAGTCTGAACCCCGCGCTGGCCCCGCTTCCGCCAGCATGATGAACCGACCACTCCCGCACCTGGCCCGCCCGCTTGCGCGCAGCACCGTGCTGCGCCTCCGCAAGGCATGCACCACCGGACTTTATTCATGCACAAGTTTTACCCACGCCCTGCCCATGTTGTCGCCACGCGCGCCTGCGCCCTGGGCGTCGTGCTGCTGGCCAGCGTCGAGGCGCGCGCGGCCGATGGGGATGCCGTGAAATGGACGTTCGGCGGCTTCGGCACGGCTGCGGTGAGCCACTCCGACAACCGCCAGGCCGACTTCAGCTCCAGCGTGCTCAAGGCCACCGGCGCCGGCTACACCGATGCCTGGAGTCCGCATGTGGACAGCCGTCTCGGCGCGCAACTCGGCGTCACCGTCAACAAGCAGTGGTCCGGCGTTGTGCAGGTGATTACCGAACAACGGCTCGACCGCAGCTACCGTCCCATCGTCGAATGGGCCAACATCAGGTACCAGGCCACGCCCGACCTGGCAGTGCGCATCGGGCGCATCGGGCTGCCGATCTTCCTGGCGGCCGACTACCGCAAGATCGGCTACGCCTACCCATGGGCGCGTACCCCGGTCGAGGTCTACGGCGCCGTCCCGATCAGTAACAGCGACGGGATCGATGTCAGCTACCGCTGGCGCGCGCATGACGTCAAGTTCGTCAGCCAGGCATTCACGGGCAGCACCACCCTGTCTCTGTTGGCCGACAACGAGGTCAGGTCGCGCAAGCTGACCGGCGTATCGACCACGGCGGAACACGGCGCCCTGAGCGGGCGTATCAGCGCCTTCAGCAGCGAGGTGACGATCGACCTGGCCGAGTACCTGTTCGACGGCCTGCGCCAATTCGGCCCGCGCGGCGAATCCCTGGCACGTCAATATGAAGTCGATCGCAAGCGCTTCAACGCCCTGACCCTTGGCGCCACCTACGATCCGGGCAACTGGTTCGCCATGGCCGAAATCGGACGCTTTACCACCCATTCCTTTTTCGGCAAGTCGATTACCTTGTATTCCAGCGCCGGTTACCGCTTCGGCGCGTTCACACCCTACATCGCCTTCGCCGGCGCCAAGGCCAAAAGCCCGACGCGCGACCCAGGCCTGCCGCTCGAAGGCCTGCCGCCGGCACTGGCCGCGCGGGCTGCGCGGCTCAATGCAGGGTTGAACTACCTGTTGATGAGCGTGCCGGCCCAGACCACCGCCAGCGCCGGCGTGCGCTGGGACGTGCGCCGCAATATCGCTCTCAAGCTCCAGTACGACCGGGTGCGGCCGGGCGAGCACTCGCGCGGTACCCTGTTCAACGTGCAGCCGGGCTTCAGCGCCCGCCCGCGCGTCAACCTCGCGAGCGCGGTGCTCGACTTCGTGTTCTGAGGGCGCCGGCATGTACACCCCTTTTCCACACCGCCTGCTGGCCGCCTGCGCCCTCCCGCTCATGGCGCTGCAGCCGCTGCACGCGGCCGCCACCGAACTGGTGGTGATCGTCTCGGCCAAAAGCCAGGTCGCCAGCATGCGCGCCGAGCAGGTGGCCGACATCTTCCTCGGCCAGGTCGGCACCTTCCCCGACGGCGCCGAAGCGGTGGCGCTCGACCAGCGCATCGGCACCGGCCTGCGCGACGAGTTCTATGCGCGCGTCACGGCCAAGACCCCGGCGCTGCTGAAGGCTTACTGGACCAAGATGATCTTCACGGGGCGCGGCCAGCCGCCGCAGGAAGCCGGCGACAGCGCCGCCGTGCGCCGCATGGTGGCCGATAACCCGGCACTGATCGGCTACATCGACAAGGCGGCGCTCGATCACAGCGTCAAGGCCGTGCTGGTGGTGCGCTGAGCATGAGCGGCACGCGCGCCCGCTTCACGCGCCTGCTCGGGCTCGCACAGGAGACCCACATCTCGCTGCCGCTGTTCGCCATGCTGCTGCTGGTGATCATCTGGATGGCGACCGACCACTTCATCGGCATCGAACGCAGCGCCGCGCGCGACGCCGCGCGCGACTCGAGCCAGGAACTGATCGACACCTACGAAGCGCAGATGCAGCGCAACCTGGGCAGCATCGACCAGACCCTCAAGGTGCTCAAGTACGCGGTCGAGCTGAACGGCACGGCCGGCGCCCTGCCGGCCCTGAACCAGCAAGGCTTGCTGCCGTCGGGCCTGGTGTTCGTGGTCAGCATCGCCGACCGCGGCGGCATGGTCGTGGCCAGCAATCCGCCAGCGCGCGAGATCAACGTCTCGTCCCAGAGCTACTTTGCCTTTCACCGCGACAGCGACAGCGACACCGGCACCCCTTTCGTCAGCCAGACCCTGCGCGACAGCGCCAATCCCGACTGGCACCTGCACTTCACGCGGCGCCTGAACGACAAGGATGGCCGCTTCGCCGGCGTGGCCATCGTCGAAGTCGACCCGGCCTACTTCACCAGCGGCTACGAGCGTTCGCGCCTGGGCGAGTCGGGTGCGCTCGGGCTATACGGAACCGATGGCGTGTTCCGTGCCCTGCGCATCGGCGACAAGGTGGTATGGGGCCTGCGCGCGCCGCACGTGCCGCGCGAGGCTGGCGCCGGCCAGGTCGTCGCCAGCGACTGGGACGGCGTGCGCCGCTACACCAGCGTGCGCCGCCTGCACGGCTTTTCGCTGACCGCGCTGGTCGGCCTGTCCGAACACGAATCGATGGCCGCCTTCGAGCAGCAGCGCCGCAACTACCTGTGGGTGGCCGGCAGCGGCAGCGCGCTGCTGGTCATCATCGTCACGCTGGTGTGCGGGTGGTCGTGGCAGCTCACGCGCACGCGGCGCCGCATCCGCCGCGCCCAGGAGACCTATGCCGCCGCCTCGGAAGCGAGCCTGGACGCCTTTTTCGTCATGCGCAGCATCAGTGCCGACGACGGCACGATCGCCGACTTCGTCATCGAGGCCACCAACACGCGCGCCGAAAAGCTGGCCGGCATGGACAAACCGAGCCTGCGCGGCCTGCGTCTGTCGGCCATGCTGCCGGCCTTCCGCGACAACGGCATCTTCGAGGACCTGATCAAGGTCACCCTGGTCGGCGGCGTGCACGAAGCCGAATGGCTGGCCGAATTGAGCGGCGGGCGCACCTGCTGGCTGCACCGCCAGGTGGTGGCGGTCGAAGACGGCGTGGTGGCGATCGTGCGCGACATCACCGAGCGCAAGGTGGCCGAGGAACGCATCCGCCACATGGCGCACCACGATGAACTGACCGGCCTGCCCAACCGCAGCCTGATCCGCGACCGCCTCGACCAGGCCATCCTGCAGGCGCAGCGGCGCGGGCGCTGCGTGGCGGTGGCCTTCATCGACCTCGATGGCTTCAAGCTGGTCAACGACGGACTCGGTCACAACGCCGGCGACGAACTGCTCAAGGTGGTCGGCGCGCGCATGAGCGCCTGCGTGCGGCGCGAAGATACCCTGGGCCGCTTCGGGGGCGACGAATTCATCATCATCCTGCCCGACCAGGCCGACAATCCGATGGCGGTCGCCCCGATCCTCGAAAAGATCCGCCAGGCGGTCACCGAGCCGGTGCTGCTGGAGGGCCAGGAAGTGCAGGTCAGCTGCAGCATGGGCGTGGTGATGTACCCGCGCGACGGCGCCGATCCGAACACGCTGATGATGAACGCCGACGCCGCCATGTACCGCGCCAAGGAGATGGGCAACAACAACTTCCAGTTCTACGCGCGCGAGATGAACGCCAGCGTGGAAGAAAAACTGGTGCTGCTCGAAGGCTTGCGCGGCGCCCTCGACGAAGGCCAGTTCCACCTGCTGTACCAGCCCAAGGTGGACCTGCGCAGCGGCCTCATTTTCGGCGTCGAGGCGCTGATCCGCTGGGAGCATCCGGAGCACGGCGTGGTCTCGCCGCTGCGTTTCATCGGCCTGGCCGAGGAAAGCGGCCTGATTGTCGCCATCGGCGACTGGGTGCTGCACACGGCCTGCCGCCAGAACAAGGCGTGGCAGGATGCGGGCCTGGCGCCGATCACGATGTCGGTCAATGTCTCGCCGCGCCAGTTCGAGGAAAAGCGCCTGGTCGAACGGGTCGCTGCGGCCCTGCGCGAGAGCGCCCTGGCCCCGGGCGCGCTGGAACTGGAAGTGACGGAAAGCCTGATCATGCGCGACCTGGCGCAGTCGGTCGGCAAGATGCGCGAGCTCGAGGCAATGGGACTGTCGCTGTCGATCGACGACTTCGGCACCGGTTATTCGAGCCTGTCGGCGCTCAAGTCCTTCCCCATCAGCAGCCTGAAAATCGACAAATCCTTCGTGCGCGAGCTGGCCGACAATACCGACGACCAGGCCATCGCGATGGCCGTGATTTCGCTCGGCCACAAGCTGAACCTGCGCGTCATCGCCGAAGGGGTCGAGACCGAGCAGCAGTGCACTTTTTTGCGCGATAACGACTGCGATGAAATGCAGGGCTACCTGTTCAGCCGCCCGGTGCCGGCGGCCCAGATCGCGGCGCTGCTGGCTGAACAGGCGCGCATGCGGGCCGGTTGCGCCCTCCCCGGACCCAGCCTGTTTCCACCGCAAGCCGATGCCGCCTGAAGCCATCCGGTTGAACTACATGCGACGCGAACAGGTCGAATCAGAAGCGGTCAACGTGTTCGTGTTCATTTCCTGGTGGGAGGTTCTTGATGCTCTCGAAAATACTCAAGGCATTTCCGGTCGTCTTTTCCTTGCGCCACAACAGCGATTACGGCGATTACAACAATTACAGCCGGTTTCACGTCCCTGATAGCGCTGCTGAGATGATGCGCGACAACTGGGCAGGGGTCCGGCGCCGCATGAAAGCTGCCATCGAAGAGGTGCGGCGAGAAACAGCGCAGTGATGATCCGACTGAAAAAACCGGGAAGTATCCGCCTTCGGAACAGGCCGTCATCGAAGCCGTTTTAGTTCGGCTGCGTCCGTGTTCATCCGAACCGGAAAGCATCACGTGACTGCCGTACCAGGCGCCGTCACGCAAAGCGCATGGTTACCGCGCCTGCCGCAATCAAACCGACGGCGCACAGGCGATGCAGGCCAAGCTGCTCGCGCAGGAACACGCGCGCGATGATCGCCGCGAACAGGATCGACGTTTCGCGCAGCGCGGCAACCACGGCCACCGGTGCCATGGTCATCGCCCACAAGGCCAGCCCATACGACGCCATGGTGCCGAAGCCGCCCAGCAGGCCGGTCTTCCAATACTGCCGTCCGTAGGCAAGCAGCGCATGGCGCTTGCCCGCGAGCGCCACCAAGAGCAGGCATGCCGTCAGCGCGAACAGCCACAAGGTGTAGGCGACCGGAGCGCCGGACAGACGCACGCCGGTGCCGTCGATCAGGGTGTAACACGCGATCAGCACGGCATTGAGCAAGGCGAACGAGGTGGCGCGGCGCGCGGCCGCGGTGGTGCCGGCGCGCCCCTGAAGGCTCATCGCCAGTACGCCGCCGCAGATGAGCGCAATCGCGCCATACTGCAGCCATCTGAGCGACTCGCCGTGCAGCGTCACGCCCGCCAGCGCCACCAGCAAGGGCGCGCTGCCGCGCATCAGGGGATAGGCGTGCCCCATGTCGCCATGCGCATAAGCGGCGGCAACCAGTCGGTAGGACGCCACGTGGCAGCACACCGACCCGGCCAGCCACGGCCAGCTGGCCGCCGCCGGCAGCGCCACGAACGGCAGCACCAGCGTGGCCAGCGCGCCGGCGCCGGCGGCGACCAGCACCGTGCTCAGAAGTTTATCGGGGCCTGCCTTGACCAGCGCATTCCAGCTCGCGTGCAGCACGGCCGCGAGCAGCACCACCAGCACGGTCGCGCCGGACATGATCGGAGCTGGCCGCTAGCGGGCCAGCAAGCGCGCCAGCAGCGCCTCGGGCTCGGATTCCACCATCATCAGGCGCGCATGCTCCTCGCGCACGAAGGCTTGGCGATGCTGATGCGCGACAAAGGCCGCCAGCAGGTCGTAGAAGCCGCCGGCATTGAGCACGCCGACCGGCTTGCGGTGGATGCCGAGCTGCGACCAGGTCAGCATTTCGAACAGTTCTTCGAGCGTGCCCATCCCGCCGGGCATGGCGATGAAGCCGTCCGACAGCTCGGCCATCATGGCTTTGCGTTCATGCATGTCGCGCACGATGAACAGCTTGGTCAGGCCGCCATGGGCCAGTTCGCGTTCGACCAGCGCCTGCGGAATCACGCCGACCGCCTCGCCGCCCAGGCGCAGCACTTCGTCGGCGATGACGCCCATCAGGCCCACCTTGCCGCCGCCATAAACGAGGCCGATACCCTGCCCTACCAGCGCGCGTCCCATGGCGCGCGCCGCCTCCGCGTACAGCGGCAAGACGCCGTACGAGGCGCCGCAATAGACTGCGATTGACTTCATTGGTTCCTGCTTCTTATTTGAGTTTTTTGAGGTATTCCTCGGACAGCTTCTGGAACAGCAGATGCGTGTCGCCGCGCAGGTACGGGCCGATCTGCGAGAGCACCTGATAGCAGCCGCGCGCCAGCGCATCCGACATGGCCTGCTGCTCCGAGTACTTGCGCGGATTGAGCACGTATTCGTACGACAGCCAGTAGGTGGCCACCACCACCATGTTGGTGGCCATGGCATTGATGTCGGCGTCCGACGCTTCGAGCGACTTCTCGCTGCGCAGGTCTTCGCACAGTTCCTTGGCGACCTTGATCTTGTGCGCCAGGATCAGCTTGAAATGCAGTTCGAGCTTGCGGTTACGCGAAAGCAGGTCGTTCAGGTCGCGGTAGAAGAAGCGGTAGCGCCAGATCAGCTCAAACATCAGGTGCAGGTAAATCCACACGTCCTCGATGTTCGAGCGGCGCCCGTCCGGCACCGTCAGGATGCGCTCGATCTCGGCTTCGAACTGCACGAAGATCGAGTTGACGATGTCGTCCTTGTTGCGGAAGTGGTAGTAGAGATTGCCCGGGGAGATATTCATCTCCTCGGCAATCACCGTGGTCGTGATATTCGGCTCGCCGAACTCGTTAAACAGCCGCAACGACAATTCCAGGATGCGTTCTCGGGTGCGGCGTGGAGCTTTCTGTAGCATGGCGGGGCGGTCGGTGTTTTTTCTCACGCAAGCATAACACCGAACATGGGTGTATTCACAGGGTCAATGACGATACCCTGGCGTACGGTCACGCGCCCTTCCCGCCCTCCGGCGCCGGCGTTTTCTTGACGGCGCGCTTGCGCGCCCGCGCCGCCGCCGCCTTGGCAGTTGGCTTGGCCGCCTTCTTGGGCGCCGTCGTCGCGGCTTTGGCGCGCAGTTCTTCCACAAGCTGGCTCAGTTCCTCGACCTTCAAGGCAAGCGCCTGGACTTCCTTCTGGGTTGGCACGCCCATGGTAACCAGTGCGCGCATGACGCGGTCCTCGAACACCTGCTCCATTTTGTCCCACGAGCCGGACGCCTGCCGGCCCACAAGGTCGGCCATGCCGACAGCGGCGTCGGCCACGCCGGCAGCGGCCTCCGCCACGGTGCCCGCCTTTTCCTCGGCCATCGAGCGGGTGCGTTTTTGCAGGTCGTTACCTTCCTCGACCAGTTTGCTGAAGACCCGGCTTCCCTCCTGCTGCGCCTTGGCAAAAGCGCCGAGGCCGGCCTGCCAGACCTGATGCGCAGAACTGCGGACGGTGTCGGTGAGCTGGGTGTCCTCGTCGATCGTTTGCGGCTTGAGCTTTTTTTCCATTGTGCAACTCCGTTGATGGGTGGGGGTGGGGATCGATGCAGCCCATTTTAGTGAGCTAGTCTAGAGAACGCTATCTAAAGCGCGGGTGGCAAAATCCAGTCTGTATTAATTGTATCCTGCCACCTGAAAGCCGGCATTGAAACCCGGCCCCGGCCAGCGTGACGGTGTATAAAATAGCCATGACGCAACTGGCCACCCGCACGGCCTTCACAGGCGTTGACCGACATGGAGACGATCGATTGAACAGGAACTTGATGGGATGGTGCATGCTCGCCGCCGCGCTGGCCGGATGCCAGGAACAGGTCGCCCAGGCCAGCGCCAATGAACCGAAGGACGCCGCCCCCGGGGCAGCCAGCACGATGAGCTGCATCATCGACGGCGCCACCGCCTTCAGCGCCAGCGGCAAGAAGGTGAGCGTCGCCAGCCTGGGATCGACGCCCGGCACGGTCAGCCTGGGCCTGGGCATGCATGCGGCCAGCATCGGCAGGGCGCACGACATATCGACCGGACTGGTGGAGCTGCCGATCGCGCCGGGAAGCTACCAGTTTCCCAAGCCCGGCACGGCCGGCGCGTCGGGCGGCTTTTACCGCATCAGGAATGACGCCAACGAGACGCTGGAAGACTACACCGGTAGCGCCTACGGACAGTTTTATGCGCTGGCCGAGCAGGATCCGCAAGCCCGGCTGGTGCTCGACATCACCCGCTTCCAGACGCTGCCGGCCAGCGTGCCCAAAACGCAGCGCATCAGCCTCGCCGGCACGTTCCGTTTCAACGCCGCGTACGCCGCCAAAGCCGACGGCAAGCTGCGGGACGCCTGCACCCTTGAGGCGATCCAGCGTTCCATGACCAGTCAAGGCAAGCCGGGGCTCTACCCACGCTTCAATCCGGAGCTGTGCGGCGCGAAACAGCACCGCATCGAGTGCAAGTTCGACGTCACGCAAGACGTGCCGCTGTGACCTGTCAGCGGCAGCTCGCGTTCCACGCGTCGTAATCGGCGCCGGTGCGGCGCGCCCAGATGGTGGCGTCGCCATCGCGCGCGCTGCGGTACACCAGCGCCACCATTTCTTCGCTGCCCTCGCCGGTCGTGCCGACATCGATCGCATGCAGCTCGAACGGCGCCGAGCGCTGGCGCGCGCAGCCGGTGTTGCCGGCCAGCAGAAGGCGGGCCTTGTCCAGCAGCTTGCCCTGCTGCGCCAGCACGCCGACCAGTTCCGTATCCGGCATGCGCTGCAACAGCTCCACCGGCCTGGCCGGCACCGCGCAGCCGCTGGCGCGCTCGAGCCAGACGAACTGGCGCGCGCGTTCGCCGCCGCTCCACTCGCCCGTCTCGGGCGCATAGGCAAAGTCGATGCGCTGCATCCGGCACAGCAGCTTGAGCCCGCGCCGCGGCGCCGTGCGCACCGTGGCCGTCACCTGCCACGGCGCCGTGGCGCTCGCGCGCGTGACCGCGAACGCCGGCGGCGCACTGTGATTGTCGGGAAATCGCTTCTGGTAGTAGGCATGGAAGGACTTGAGCTCGGCCTCGGCCAGCGCGCGCGTTTGCGCGCCCGCCCGGGCCCCTGCCGCGGCCAGCAGCAGCATCGTCAGCAGCGCCGCCCTCATGCGCGCGCGGCCCCGCTCCGCTCGGCCGGCTCGCCGGCGCGCATGCGGAACGTAAAGCGCGTGGCGCCGTGATCGGACGTCACTTCCAGCGTGCCGCCGTGCGAACGGGCGATTTCGGCGACGATGAACAAGCCCAGTCCCAGGCCCTCGCTGGCGGCGTGGCCGGAGGCGCGCCAGAACGGCTTGAACAACTGGTCGATGGTGGCCGGCGCGATGGCCGGGCCGCCGTTGAGCACGGAAATCTCCAGCTCGCCGGCATGCACCAGGGCCCGCACCAGCACCGGCTCCTCGCGCGCACCGTGCACCAGCGCGTTCTTGAGCAGGTTCGACAGCAATTGCTGGATGCGCCCACCGTCGCACACCACCTCGCCCGGCAGGTCGACCTCGGCCAGGATGCGGTGTTCCGGATACGCGCCCTGCAGCTCGGCCACCACCTGCTCGAGCGACTGCCGCAGGCCGGTTTCGTTTTGCAAACTGAGCGCGATGCCGCCGCCCATGCGCCCGCGTGTGAAATCCATGACATCGTTGACCAGGGCCGAGATGCGCAGTGCGCTGCGGCGCATGCGTTCGAGCACGCCCGTTGCCTGCGCGCTGAGCGGCTCGCGCTTGAGCAGTTCGGCGCCGAGCAGGATCGACGACAGCGGCGTGCGCAGGTCGTGTCCCAGCACGGCAATGAACTGCTCGCGCAGCTCCGAGGTATCGCGTTCGCTCAGCAGCGCGGAGTGCGATTCGTTCAGTTTCAGTTCGGTTTCGAGGTGCTTGGAAATGAGCTGGGCGAACAGGCCCATGCTGGCCACGGTGGCCGTGTTCGACAGGTTCGCCGGCAGCGGATCGAGCCCGCACAAGGTGCCGAAATAGCTGCCGTCCGGGCGCTGGATCGGCAGCGAGATATAGCTCTGGAAACCGTAGATGCGCGGCGTATGGTGGTCGCGGTAGCGCGCATCCTGGCTGACATTGTCGATGATGACGGGGCGGCCCGTGTCGCGCACTTCTTCGCACAGGGTGGTGGCCACATCGAGGCCGTCGCCGACCTTGAGGCCGAAACCGAGCCGGTCGAGCACGGCGCAGGTGGTCCACGATTCGGCCGTCACGCGCGCGATGCAGACAAAGCGCAGCCCCGTGATCGCGGCGACCGCTTCGAGGATCGTGGGAACTGATGAAATCGCCTCAATGGCGGCGATGTCGGCAGCTAGCTCTGTTTGCATCAAACTCTCTTGCGCGAAAACCGGGTTGAACGAACCGCAATCGTATCATGCGTTCCGGGTGCGGGAGATTTTCAGGCAGGCTGGCGTGCCGCCTCTGTCACGCGGCCTGGCGCCCGTGCCCGTGCATCTGGTGGTGCAGGCGGAAACCCTCGCGGATATTCTCGCGCAGCACCGCGCCCTTCCACGGCTTGGTGTAGAAGCGGTCGATCGCGCCATGGTTAATCGCCGCCATGATCGGGGTCAGGTCCGAATACGCCGACAGCATGATGCGGAAGGTATCCGGACACAGGTTCTTGACCCGTTCCATGAATTCGGTCCCGCTCATGAGCGGCATGCACTGGTCGCACAGGATCACCTGCACCTTGTGGCGCGCCAGGATGTCGAAGCCTTCGGCCGCCGTTTGCGCCGTCAGGATGCGGTAGCCGTCCTGCGCCAGGAAATCCGACAGCACGTCGAGCATGAAGGCGTCGTCGTCGACGATGAGCAGGGTCTGCTGGTTGAGCAGGGATTCGTCGAGCGGCGGCATCAGGTACTTGCCGTCGCTGAGCATCTGTTCGAATTCATCTTCCGGCAGCGGGCGGCTGAAGTAATAGCCCTGCATCTCGTCGCAGCCGTGGCGGCGCAGGTAAGCGAGCTGGGCATCCTTTTCCACGCCCTCGGCGATCACCTGCAGTTTCAGGCTGTGCGCCATGTTGATGATGGCCAGCACGATGGCCGCGTCGTCCGGGTTGCTGGTCACTTCGCGCACGAATGCGATGTCGATCTTCAGCTTGTCGATCGGGAAGCGCTTCAGGTACGCCAGGCTCGAATAGCCGGTGCCGAAATCGTCGATCGAAATCTGGATCCCCAGCGCCTTGAGGTTGCGCAGCACCGTGATGGTGTCTTCCGCGTTCGACATCAGCGAGCTTTCGGTCAGTTCGAGTTCGAGCAGTTCGGGCGCGATGTCGTGCACCTTGATCGCATTGAGCACTTCCTGTTCCAGCCCGCCGACGAAAAACTGGATGCCCGACACGTTCACCGACAGGTGCACCGGCCCGGTCTTGGTCTTGCCCCATTCGCTGATCTTGCGGCACGCTTCGTTGAGCACCCAGGTGCCGACCCGCACGATCAGGCCCGTCTCTTCCAGGATCGGGATGAACAGGCCGGGCGAAACCATGCCGTGGCCCGGCCGCTTCCAGCGGATCAGCGCTTCGGCTCCGCTGATGCGGCCCGACCCGATGTGCACCTTGGGCTGGTAATACAGCACGAATTCGCCATTGTCGATGGCGCGCCGCAGCGCGTTTTCCAGGTCCAGGCGCGCCAGCGATTGCGCGTTCATCTCCGCCGTGAAGAAGCGGAACGCATCGCGTCCGGCTTCCTTGGCGCGGTACATGGCCGTGTCGGCGTATTTGATGAGGGTGTCGGCGTCCAACCCGTCGTCCGGATACACGGTGATGCCGATGCTGGCCGTGACCGTCGCTTCGTGCCCTTCCAGGTCGAACGGACGGCGCAGGCTCTCGCGGATCTTGTCGACCACCGCGATGGCCGTCTGTGGGCCTTCCGGCAGCATCAGGATGGCGGCGAATTCGTCGCCGCCGAAGCGCCCGATGGTGTCGCGCACGCGCAGCGAATCGACCAGGCGGCTGGCGAACTGGCGCAGCAGCTCGTCGCCGATCGGGTGGCCGAGCGTGTCGTTGATGGTCTTGAAGCGGTCGATGTCGAGAAACAGCACCCCCACCGCCCAGCGGTGTTCGGCGGCCTGCTCCAGCGCGCGCGTGAGCGAGGCATAGAACTGGCTGCGGTTCGGCAGTCCGGTCAGGGTATCGAAGTGGGCCAGTTTCAGCAGGCGCAGTTCGGATTCCTTGCGCTCGGTGATATCGCGCGCCACCGCCACCAGGATCCAGCTCGAACCGGAGCGCAGCGTGCGGCGCTGCACTTCGACCGACAGGGTCGAGCCATCCTTGCGCTGCACCAGCATTTCGGTCATGGCGCCCGACTGGTCGCCCGACAGCATGCGGTCGTACAGGTCTTTCAGGCGCAGCTTGTCGTTCGCATCCTCGCCCGGCAGGGCCGGCGCCGGCAGCGCCAGGAAATCTTCACGCTCGAAGCCGAGCATGCGGCAGGCGGTGGCGTTGACGTCCACAAAAGCCATGCCGGAGCGGTCGATCAGGAAAATCGCGTCGGCCGTGGCGTCCATCGCGGTGCGAAAGCGCCGCAGGTCTTCATCGAGGCGGATGCGCGCCGTCATGTCGGCCGTCAGCTGGGCATGGTGGCGCTTGATCTCTTCGTACAGCAGCAGGTTTTCGTAGGCCACCGCGATCTGCGCGCTGACCGTCACCGCCACGCGCTCGTCGACTTCCGAAAAGCCGTCGGCGCCGAGTTTGTCGACCAGGTACAGCCAGCCGTGCACGCGCTCGCGCGCGGCGATCGGCACGCCCAGGAAGGAGTGCACGGGCGGGTGTCCCTGCGGCAGGCCGATCGAGCGCGGATCGCCGTCGACGCCGTCCATGCGCACCGGCACGCACTGGTCGAGCAAGGTGGCCAGCACCCCGGCGCGCGGGGTGGCCGCCACCACCCGCGCCACGCGGTTTTCGCCGCACGAGGAAAAGTAACTCAGTTCGTCGGCGCCTTCATCGAGCACTCCGATGCAGGCATATTTGGACACGCAGATGTTTTGCGCCACGCGGCAGCCGATGCCGAGCAGCGCGGTCGGGTCGCGCTCGGCCCCGAGTTCGATCCCCAGCTCGATCAGGGCGGTCAGGCGCAGGCTCACCGCCTGCAGGCTCGACAGGGAACTGGAGAGCCGGTCGGTCATCTGCGACAGGTCGTACGAGGGCTCGGGCATGCCGTGGCTGGCGATGCGCGACAACACCTGGCTGCTGCTCGACTCGACTTCGACCAGGTACTCGGCCATGGTGTTATCGATCAACAGCATGCGGTTCGGTTCGGCGGGCGGCGCGGAAAACGCGGGCAGCAGCACCGGATCGGTGGTGCCGAGCGCTTCGTGCACGGTGCGCAGGATCACGTCCGGGTCCGACGGCTTGGGCAGCACCCAGCGCACGCCGCAGGCCAGCGCCATCTTGTTCGCTTCGCGCTCGCGGTAGGTGGCCGTGTAAAAGATCACCGGCAGTCCGGCCACGGCCGGGTCTTTGCGCAGGTGCATGACGAACTCGTAGCCATCCATGTTCGGCATGAGGATGTCGGAGATGATCAGGTCGGGACACTCGGCGTACACCATCTTGAGTCCCTCGACCCCGTCGGCGGCCTCGATCAGGCGGTAGCCGCCGTAGCCGAGCAGGGTCATCAGAAATTCGCGGTTGAGCACATGGTCGTCGACGATCAGGATCGTGGCCTGCCCGGCGCCATGCGGCCTGGCCGGCACGCCGGCCGGCTCGGCAGGGGCAGCCTCGGGCGTGCTCACCAGTTCCGACGGCGCCTGCAGCGGCAGAAAGCTTTCCAGCTGGCCGACAAAAGTGTCTGGCTCGATCGGTTTGCCGATGTAGCCGTCGAACCCTGCTTCGAGCAAGCGTTCGCGGTCGCCCACCATGGCCAGCGCGGTGACCGCCAGCACGGGAATGGCGGCCAGTGCCGGGTCGCCCTTGAGCGCCGCGACCACGCCGTAGCCGTCCAGGCGCGGCAGGTGCACATCGCAAATGATCAGATCGGGAATCGCCTCGCGCGCGGTATCGACGCCGCTCACGCCGTCGTACGCCGTCAATGGCGTGTAGCCGAATGCCTTCAGCAAATACACCATCAACTCCATATTGGTGGGGTTGTCTTCGATGATAAGGATGCGTGCGGACACTGTTGCGCTCCTGGGTTAAAACCGGTACTCGTGCAACTGGTGGAATCGCATTTTGAGCTCGTCTGTTGCATCCTGACACATCCGCACGCCGATAGGCAATTGTGCGCAACGTTATCACCGGGACAGCGACGCAAGCAGTCGCTATTCGGCGACAAAATCCGGCTCGGCAATGCAATGAAAACAAGAATCTCACCAATACTATCGAGCAAGAAATCGGATTGTCCATGACACTCAATTTCACAATGACTCTATCACGCCTTTTGCCGATGTTGCTAAAGATTATCTAGCGTGTTGATAGCTTGCCAATTTCATCCATGAGGCGGTCCAGCACGCGGCGGTTTCGGCACAGCGCCACGTGGCCCACGCCGCCGAAGGCGATATTGCGCGCGCCTTCGAGCACGCTGGAGGTTTGCGGGGCCACGATATTGTCGTGGTGGGTGTAGAAAGAGGTGATGAGGGCGCGCGTGGCCGCGCTTTCACTGGCGCCCAGGGCGCGCAGCCAGGCGCTTTCGGGCGCCTCGCCGCTGGCCTGGCGCCGCATCTGGCTGGCGTTCACGCCCACGCCCTTGCTGGCCAGGCTGGTGCCGTGGTGCGGCGTGCCGAGCGTGAAGACATGGGCCACGCGCGCGCTGCCGTGGGCGCGCAGATAGGCGCGCGCCACCAGCCCGCCCATGCTGTGCGCCACGATGATGACGCGCTGCGCGCCGCTCGCTTCGCACAGCGCGTCGGCGGCGTGCTGCACCAGCGGCACGAAGTCGTCTATACCGGCCAGGACCGGCTCCAGGTCGAGCGAGGCGTGGCTGATGCGCGCCGCGTCGAGCTGCCTGGTCAGGTGCGCCCAGTAGCCGCTGTTGCAGCCGTAACCGTGCAGCAGCAGCACCGGCGGTGCCGTACTGCCGGCATGAATGCGCTGGCGCGCCACCGCGTGCGCCATGAACCACGACGATTGCAGCATGGTCGCCATGAATTCTTCGGCGAACAGGCGCAGCATGGCGCCGGGACCGATCCGGAACGGCGCCGGCGTGGCGCTGGCAAAGCGCGCCGTCAGGACGAAATTGTTGGCCGTGATCAGCAGGCGCACCAGCAGCACGGCGCCCAGCCCGCAGGCCAGTGCCAGCCAGGGCGAGGCCACGCCGCCGTAGCGCATCGCCGCCAGCGCGATGGCGCACGCCGCCGCGGCCTGCACCAGCAGCAGCCAGCGCAGCATGGCGCGCGTGCTCAGCGTCACATTCATGCCACCCGCGGGGCCGGCTTGCCGGTCAGTTCGCGCGCCAGGTCGCTCGCCAGGCGCGCGCTCACGGCATAGATCGACAACTGGGGATTGGCGCCGATCGCGGTCGGGAACAGCGAGCCGTCGTGCACCGACAGATTGCGCACGCCGTGGTAGCGGCCATTCGCGCCCACCACCCCGCGCCGCTCGTCGTCGGACATGGTGCAGCCGCCCATCACGTGGGCCGAGACGATGCGCGTGATGTGCTCCCGCATCGGCAGCGCGGCGATGCCTTTTTTGGCGGCCTCCCAGCTGGTATAGCGTTCGGCCAGTTCGTGCACCGGCTGCACGCTGGCGGCACCGGCGGCGAACTGGATTTCGGCCATCGACAGCATGGCGCGCCGCACGCCGTCCCACAGAAAGTCGCTGATCGGATAATCGAGCAGCGCGGCGCCTTCGCGCGTCAGGCCAACGCTGCCGCCCGGCGCGTCGGCATGGAAACCGTCGCGCAGCAGCGCCAGCACGGCCTGCACGTGCGGGAACTGGCGCATGGTGTCGGTATGGGCCTGGCCGTAGCCGGCCATGGTGGTCGACAGCAGCAGCGGATGCAGGGGCGGCGCTTCGAGCTTGTAGCCGATCGGCCCGTCGACCGGGCCGGTCTCGAGGAAGTGGTCGGAATAGATGGTCTGCGGGGCGCCGGCATAGCCGTCCACGCGCTGCGCGAAGATGCCGGCCGAGATCACGGTCGGATGCAAAAAGGTGCGCCTGCCGAGCAGCCCGTGAGGATTGGGCGCGCGCGAGCGCAGCAGCAAGGCTGGCGAATTGATCGCCCCGCCGGCCACGATGAAGTGCTTCGCCCGCAGCGCGAGCACGCGCCCGGTGGCGGCCAGCCCGGTCGCATCCATCGCTTCGCACAGCAGGCTGTCGACCGCGTCGCCCTTGAACACCAGGCGCTGGGCGCGCGCATGGGTGACCAGGGTGGCGCCGTGGCTGAGCGCCGACGGGATGGTGGTGACCAGCATCGACTGCTTGGCGTTGGTCGGGCAGCCCATGCCGCAGTAGCCCAGGTTCCAGCAACCCTTCACGTTGCGCCGGATGGCGCCGGTCGCGATGTTCAGGCGCGCCGCACCGCGCTTGAGCAAATCGTTGTTTTCGTTGGGCGGGGCCTGCCAGTCGCCCACCGACAGGCGCGCTTCCATCATGTCGAACCAGGGCGCCAGCAGCTCCGGCGTGTAGCTGGCCAGGCCGAAATTCTTCTGCCAGTAGTCCAGGGTCGGCTTCGGGGTGCGAAAGCTCGACGTCCAGTTGACGGTGGTCGAGCCGCCCACGGTACGGCCCTGCAGGATGTTGATGGCCTTGTCGCGCGTCTTGCGCGCGGCCGATTCCTGGTACAGCGCGGGATAGGCATCCGCTTCGCGCATCTTGAAGTCCTTCGAGGACTTGAGCGCGCCCTCCTCCACGATGACGACTTTCAGCCCGGCCAGCGCCAGGATCTCGGCGCTCACGCCGCCCCCGGCGCCGCTGCCGATGATGACCACGTCAGCCTCGATGGTGCGGTCGGCGGCCAGGCTGGCGCCGTCGATGACGTTCCAGCCGGCCGCGATGCCGGCCGCGATGGGATCGGGGATCGGGCTGCTCATGCCAGCTCCTTCATCGGGCCGGGATAGCCGATGCCGGCCCAGCTGGACGGCTCGGCATACCAGGAACCGATGATCAGGTCATGCAGCGCGTGGTAGGCGCTTTGCAGCATGCCGAGGCGGTGAAAGCGCCAGTCGTGCAGAAACACGCCGACCTGCTCGACGCTGGCGCCGGCCCAGCCGCCCGACACGCCCGCCAGCAGGCGCCGCGCGGGCGCCAGCGAGAGCAGTCCGAACAGGTCCTGGACTTCCTTTTGCGCGGCCAGCGGCAGGCCGAGGATGGCCTGGTGCACGCGCGCGGTGGTGGCCGTCACGGCGGCCAGACGCGCGAGCGGGTCGGCCGGCAGCGCCCCGGCCAGCATGGCCGGCACGATGGCGTCGATGGCGGCCTTGGCTTCGCCGTCGAGGACGAAACGGCCCAGCGGCGAGGGATGGGTGTAGCGATAAATGCCGCCGCCTGCCGCCAGGGTCAGCGCGGCCAGCGCGCCAACCTTGAGAAAGGTTCTGCGTTTGGTCTCCATGTCTTTGTTTTCCATGCTATTTTTGGGGTAGTGTACGCCAAAGGGAATGGCATAAAATCCAACAAACTAGAGTGAACCGTCTAGACGTTTCTGGTACAAAGCGAATGAATAAAGACAAACTGGCCGCCGAACTCGAACAGCACCTGCGCCAGCTGGCGGCCGGGCGCGCGCTGGCACGGCGCGATCCGGCCCTGCAGGCGGCGCGCACGGCCGTCAAGCGCTACCAGTCAGCCCGCCTGGCCGCCACCCACCCCGACCTGCTGGCCGCGCCCGACACGCGCGACGCCGCCGCTTTTTTCCTCAACGATATCTATGGCGCGCACGACCTGGAGCGGCGCGAGGCCGACCTCGAACGCATCGTTCCGAGCCTGCAACGGCTGCTGCCGTACGAATCGCTGCATACGATCACGGGCGCGATCGCGCTCGACGCCCTCACCGAACAGCTCGATACGGCCATGGCGCGGGTGCTGGGGGCCGAATTCGACGAAGGCGCCTACCTGCTGGCCTACCGCAGCGCCACCGCGCCCGAAGAACGCGCGCGTCAGCTCGACCTGGTGCAGCAGCTGGGCGATTCGCTGTGCGCGCTGGTGCGCATTCCCCTGCTCTCGCTGACCCTGTCGGTGATGCGCGGGCCGGCCAAGCTGGCCGGCGTGACCGACCTGCATCAATTCCTCGAACGCGGCTTCACCACGTTCAAGAAGATGAAAAAGCCGGCCCAGTTCGTCGAGACCATCGTCGGGCGCGAACGGCGCGCCATGGGGCATATTTACAGCGGGCGCCGGGAGCCTTTCGATGTGTTCTAGGCGTGCAAGGGCGAGCTACAACTGGAGCGCCAGGCCGATCCAGAAAACGCCAATAACGACGAGCAGCCAGTACTGGTGTTTCATGCCGCGCTCGAGCGCATGCCTGTGAGGACGCCGCTCGTCGACGAACACGTCGATGGACTGGCCTGCAATGTACTGCCGCCCGGACGCGGCAGCACTCGCGCGGCTAGACACTTTCTCACCCAGGATGCGCGAACCGCGGTGTATCACGCCGTTGAAGACGTACTTGTAGTGTAGCTTGGGACTATACAAAACCGTATTCGGGCTGCTGCCAATATCGCCGCTGCGCGTCTCGATCGCGACCTCGACGACCGTGCCGGCGGCCAGGCGCCAGTGCGAGGTAGCCCGGCTCTTGAACAGAAGTGCGATACCGGCGCCAGCGATAACAATCCCGACGATGGCGGGCACGATGCCATTGATCATGGGATTATCTATCAGCGCGCCTTGAGAATATGGCGCGCGATCCCGCGCAGGATGTTTACTTCCTCGGTTTCCAGCTGGGTGCGCGAAAACAGGCGTTTCAGGCGCGGCATGAGCTTTTTGGGATTGTCGGCATCGAGAAAATCGATGGCCACCAGGGCCTGCTCCAGGTGCGCGTACATGCCCTCGATCTGTTCCAGGCTGGCCGCGTCGCCATGAAAACCGATCGCGCTCGGCGCCGCTTCGCCGTTCTCATTCGCCATGCCGGCCACCCGGCATTCGTAGGCCAGCACCTGGGCCGCCTGGGCCAGGTTGAGCGAGGAATAATCGGGATTGGCCGGGATATTGATCAGCACATTGCACTGCTCGACGATCTGGTTGGGCAAACCAAAGCGCTCGTTGCCGAAAATGAGCGCGGCCGACAGCTCGCCCTGCCCCGCCACATGGCCGGCAACATCGCGCGGGGTCCACACCGGGGGCGAGAATTCGCGCAGCCGGGCCGAGACGGCGGCGGCAAAGTTGCACCCTTCCAGGGCTTCGCCGATGCTGCCGACGATGCGCGCGCCTTCCAGCACATCCTGGGCGCCGCTGGCGAAGGCCACCGCTTCCGGGTCCTGCAAGGCGTCGGGAAAGCGCGGATTGACCAGTACCAGGTCGCCGAAGCCCATCGTTTTGATGGCGCGCGCGACCGCGCCGATATTGCCGGCGCGGCTGGTCTCGACCAGGACAAATCGGAGGCGTTTGAAAACAGACGTGTTGATTTCGGGCGTGTTCATTTAAAATAGCGCTATCGCGCAGTAGCGGATCGTTAAAAACAGGGCTGACCAGCCCGCGATTTTAACCAGTTCGCCGCCGCACCGCTCTTTAATTCATTCTTGTTCACTACCGTTCGCTGCGCCCAAGGGGGCGCCGTGGGCGTTAGCGTTCTTTTAACGGAAGCTCTACATGCACCCAATGCTCAATACGGCGATCAAGGCAGCTCGCCGCGCCGCCACCGTGATCCAGCGCGCGTCCTTCGACGTCGACCGGATCAGTGTTACTGAAAAACAACACAACGATTTCGTCACCGATGTCGATCAGGCGGCCGAACAGGCGATCATCGAAACCTTGCTTAAAGCTTATCCCGACCATGCGATCCTGGCCGAGGAATCGGGTGCATCCGCCAATCTGAACGACGAGAGTGAATTCGCCTGGATCATCGACCCGATCGATGGCACCACCAATTTCATGCACGGCTACCCCAACTATTGCGTCTCGATCGCGCTGGCCCAGCGCGGCATCGTCACGCAGGCCGTCATCTACGATCCGGTGCGCAATGACCTGTACACCGCCAGCAAGGGCGCCGGCGCCTACCTGAACGACAAGCGTATCCGCGTCACCAAGCACGACCGCCTGGCCAATACCCTGCTGTGCTCCGGTCACGGCGCCGGCCCGCGCGCCCTGGCGGAATACATGAAGATGTACGGCGTCGTCGCCGAGCGTTGCCAGGCCGTGCGCAGCGCCGGTTCGGCCGCGCTGGAACTGGCCAACGTGGCCGCCGGGCGCAGCGACGGCTTCTACGAAAAGGGCTTGAAAGCCTGGGATATCGCCGCCGGCTCGCTGCTGGTGACGGAAGCGGGCGGCATCGTCGGCGAGTTCAACGGCGAATCGGCCTACCTGCACAAGGGCGACATCATCGCCGCCAGCCCCAAGGTCTTCGGCCAGATGGTCACGCTGTTGGCGCCTTTCGCGTAAAATACTGTAGTACGCTGTACTGGAGGCCTTGTCCGGCCTCCGCTTTCCCTCCGCCAGGCTTAACAAGCCGCACGTGAAATTTCCACAGCGAAACTGATTTCTGTTAAATTTAGCATCGCTGTGTATGCTGCAATGTCGGGTGGCTCCGTTTCCAGTGCCTTTGCCACCACGATTTTCTAATATTGATTGCCTGCGACTGGCGCTTTCTGCAATGAGCGACGGGCCGATCTCCACCATAAAGTTATCATGTCATTTTCTAAACTCGGCCTGTCCGATGCTATCGTTCGTGCCGTAACCGAACACGGTTACACCGTCCCGACCCCGATCCAGACCCAGGCGATTCCCGCCGTGCTGAACGGCGGCGACCTGCTGGCGGGCGCACAGACGGGCACCGGCAAGACCGCCGGTTTCACCCTGCCGATCCTGAACCGTCTCTCGACCGACGCCATCGGCGCGGCCCTGGGGAGCAAAACGTCGACCCGCTCGGTGCGCGCGCTGATCCTGACCCCGACCCGCGAACTGGCGGCCCAGGTCGAGGAAAGCGTGCGCGTGTACGGCAAGTACACCCAGCTCAATTCGGCCGTCATCTTCGGTGGCGTCGGCATCAATCCGCAGATCAAGCAGCTCAAGCACGGCGTCGACATCCTGGTGGCCACCCCGGGCCGCCTGCTGGACCACATGGAACAGCGCACGGTCGACCTGTCGAAGGTCGAAATCCTGATCCTGGACGAAGCGGACCGCATGCTCGACATGGGTTTCATCCGCGACATCAAGAAAGTGCTGGCGGCCCTGCCGGCCAAGCGCCAGAACCTGCTGTTCTCGGCCACCTTCTCGGAAGAGATCAAGGCCCTGGCCGATGGCTTGCTGAACAAGCCCGCCATGATCGAAGTGGCGCGCCGCAATTCGACGGTGGAAGTGATCGCCCAGAAGATCCACCCGGTCGACCGCGACAAGAAACATCCGATGCTCTCGCACCTGATCAAGTCGAACAAATGGACCCAGGTGCTGGTATTTACCCGCACCAAGCACGGCGCCAACAAGCTGGTCGAACAGCTCGGCGCCGACGGCATCGGCGCGATGGCGATCCACGGCAACAAGAGCCAGTCGGCGCGCACCAAGGCGCTGTCGGAATTCAAGGATGGCGCCCTGCAGGTGCTGGTTGCGACCGATATCGCCGCGCGCGGTATCGATATCGACCAGTTGCCGCACGTGGTCAACTACGACTTGCCGAACATTCCTGAAGACTATGTGCACCGCATCGGCCGTACCGGCCGCGCCGGCGCCACCGGCGAAGCCGTGTCGCTGGTCTGCGTGGACGAGCACGACATGCTCAAGGATATCGAGAAGCTGATCAAGCAGACCCTGCCGCGTCAGATCATCGCCGGTTTCGAGCCGGACCCGACCGCACGCGCACAGCCTGTGCAACTGCGTAGCGGTGCGCCAGGCCATGGCGGCCGCGGTGGCCGCTCCGGCGGCGGCCAGGTGGTCAAGGTCGGCGGCGGCGGTGGCCGTGCTCCGGCCAAGCCACGCAGCGCCGGCGGCGGCGGCGGTGGCGGCACTGCCGGCGCGCGCGGTCCGCGTCCTGCCGCGCCGCACCGCTCGGGCGGCCGCGGCCGCTAAGTAATCCCCCGGCTCGCGCCGGCGCGCGTGGCCACAGATTCGCCCATCCGCAATGATGGGCGCACATTTGTGCCCACACGTCTTAAAAGCGTATATACTTGCGTACTCAAACATCTATACCGCATTTATAAAGGATAACGCAATGAACGAATTGAACTCCCACGCCGAACTCTGCCTGCGCATGGCGCGCGCCAACGCGGCCCTGCTGCGCCGTTTCGACAACTCGCTGGGCGGGCATCACGGCATCAGCTTTTCCGACTTCCAGATCCTCAATCACCTGAGCCGGGCGCCGGGCGGACGCCTGCGCCGGGTCGATCTGGCCGAGCGCCTGGGACTGACCGCGTCCGGCATCACGCGCAGCCTGCTGCCGCTGGAGAAAATCGGCCTGGTCACGCGCGAAGCCGATCCGCGCGACGCCCGCGTCGGCTTTGCCGTCATCACCGCCAGCGGCAAGGAACTGGCGCTCCATGCCAGCGATGTCGTCGACCTGATCAGCCGGGAAGCGCTGCGCCCGTTCGCGCCGGACCAGCTCGAAGCGATGTCGGCCATCCTGGGCCAGATCGCCGGCATCAACCTGAGCAACAGCTAGCCTGTATGAACGACCGACAAAGCGAGCGCGCCGCCCTGCTGCGCGAACCGGACTTCCGCTGGACCATGGGCGGCGCCGTCATCACCTCGCTGGGCGACCAGTTCACCCTGATCGCCCTGCCCTGGCTGGTGCTGGTAAGCACCGGCGTTCCGCTCAAGATGGGCCTGGTGATCGCGATGATGAGCATACCGCGCGCCATCTTTATCCTGCTGGGCGGCGCGCTGGTGGACCGCTACTCGCCCAGGTCGGTGCTGATAATCACCAGGTTCGTCAACGCCGCCCTGCTGGCCCTGCTGGCCACGATCGTCTTCGCCAACCGGATCAGCTTGCCGGTGGTGTGCACGCTGGGTGTGCTGATCGGCTTCGCCTCGGCCTTCAGCATTCCGGCGGGCACCTCGATGCTGCCCACCGTGGTGGCGCCGGCCCAGCTGCCGATGGCCAACGCCATCATGATGGGCGTGCGCCAGCTGACCATGCTGGCCGGGCCGCTGCTGGCGGGCCTGCTGTTCGCGCTGTTCGGCGATGGCAGCGCCAACACCCGCGCCCCGGGCGCGGTCACCGGCATCGGGGTCGCGTTCGCCCTGGATGCCCTCAGCTTCCTGGTGGCGACCTGGACTTTATCGAAGGTGCGCGCCTTGCATGTGGCGCCGGCAGGGTCGCCCGAACCGGTGCTGCGCGCGGTCGGCGCCGGCATTGCCATGGTCTGGAACGACACGGCGCTGCGCACCTGCATGCTGTACTGGGGCCTGTGTGCGTTCGTGGTGGGCGGCACCATGCAGGTGGCGCTGCCGGTGCTGGCCGGCAGCGTGCTGCACGGGGCCTCGGCGCTGGGGCTGATCATGGGCGTGCACGGGGCCGGCAGCCTGGCCGGGATGGCGCTCGGCGGCGTGCTGGGCAAGTTCCGGGTGCGCAATTTCGGCACCACCGTGCTGCTGGTCGACGTGCTGGTCGGGCTGCTGCTCATCCCGCTGGGCCTGGTGGCGGCGACCTGGCAGGCGGCCGGGCTGATGCTGGTGATCGGCGTGCTGGGCGGCTACATGCAGGTGGCTGTTTTCAGCTGGCTGCAGCAGCGCGTGCCGCGCGCCATGCTGGGGCGGGCGATGAGCATCTTCATGTTCATCTTCATGGGCGTGGCGCCGCTGTCGGCGGCGCTGACGGGGTGGCTGCTGCAACACATGTCGCTGGCGCAATTGTTTGGTGGAGCGGGACTCTTCCTGATGGGAACGGCGCTGCTCGCCTGGCTGTTCACACCGATGAGCACGGTGTCCGACAAACCGTCACCGCCGGCACAAGCCTGAAGCAAGCGACCTTGGCATGACCTCCATTTTTACAACACTCTAAATTAAAAGAGGCAGACTCAATCGCGCATACATGCCTTTGCGTTATAGTTTTCAGACACGAAATTTAACCGTATTATTATTTTTGTGTCTGGTACCTGCTCAATGGAAATTACCGGCTCCACCGTCACACTCCAGCCTGGCATGTATATCCTGCGCCATCCGACCGGAAACAAGGCCGCGCTGAGCATCGCGCGCGCCCCCGGCGACGGCGCCACGCAGGGGAAGATGGAATTACTCAGCACAGCGGGCACCCACGGCAGCGTGCTGCGCGACGGCGCCGACTGCATCGTGCTGCACATCAGCGAAGCGCCGGTCACCTTACTGGTCAGCGCCTTTCTGGAAAACAAAAACGCCCCCGTTCCGGCTCTGCGTGTCGACCAGATCGCGCTCGAGCGTGGGTCGGTGCCGCCCTCCATGCGCGCAGCCGCCGGCGCAGCCCTGTCCACCCCAGCGGACGCGCACGCCGCGCCGATGGCCATCAGCCCCCAGGGCATGACCCTCATCGGTCACATCGAGCGCGACGGCGACGTCATGGCCGCCCCCGGCGCCGTGCTCGGCGACCCGGACAGCCTGCTGCGGCTGGAAGGCTTCCAGGTCATGTGGCCCGACCGTCCGCACGGCGTCGACCTCGCGTACAGCATCGCGGTTGAAGGCGGCGGCGTGCTGCCAATGGTCAAGAGCGGCAAATTCTGCGGCACCCGCAACGAGGCCAGACGCATCATCGAAGTGAGCTTCGCCCTGATCGGACCGGCCGCCAGCCAGTGGCGCCTGGAAGGAACGGCGTACTTCAGCGGTGGCTACCAGGCGCCGGTGCACTCGGCCGTGCCGCTCAGCGGCCCCTCGGGGCTCGAACATCTGACCGCGATCACCCTGCACGCGCACCCCGGCCAGGCCGCCGCCAGCGAACCCAACCCATGGCTGGAATCGGCCACCACCAAAGTATTCAAGGCAACAGCCGCGCAAGCCGAGCGGGTCCAATCGGCTGACAGAGCTGAAGAGCTTGCTTCATGAACCACGTCTCGTATCCACTTACGATCGCGGCGGCACGTCTTAACGACCAGAGGAGAATAATCGATGTATCAACTATCAAGCAGTGCGACTACCACGACCCTGATGAGTCTGAATTCGACGCTATTTACCCAGGGAACGATTGATCGCATCCTGGCATTGACGGCCTCGACCGACAAATTGGTGTCCTTCGATACGGTGACACCCAATGCGGGCGGCAAGCTTCCCGTTACCGCGAACAGCGAGGTGCTGCTGGTGGCCACTTCCGACACCGCCCAGACCACCATTGTCGGCGGCGACAGCGCGCCGGTCACGATTTTCCAGGGCAAGGGCGGGGTCAATGTGCGCTTCGAAGATGCGCGTCCGACCGACCTGCCCTACACGGTTCCCGAACGCATCGTGGTCGGCACCAACGGCACCGACAAGTTCGTCATCGCCGATGACCGCAACACCCAGCTGACCCTGGGCAGCGGCAACAGCGTCGTGTCGAGCATCGGCACCAGCTACGATACCATCGTCGCCGGTCTGGGCAACAGCACCATCGTCGGCGGCAATTCCGGCAATGCGATCGTGCAACTGAAGGGCAATGCGTCCGACTACAAGGTCACGGTCAAGGATGGCCATGCCATCGTCACCAACCTCGCCACGCTCAAGACCACTGACATCAGCAAGGCCCAGTTCGTCCAGCTCGACGGCAGCCAGGCGCTGGTATTGGCCAGCGACGCCAAGGAAGCCAGCGTCAGTACCCTGTACTCGGCCGCGCTGAACCGCTCGCCCGACGCCAAGGGCCTCGAATTCTGGATGGATGCGGTGCGCTCCGGCGTGTCCCTGGAAAGCATCGCGCAAAGCTTCCTCGATTCGAGCGAGTACAAGGCCAAGCCGCAGCTCACCGATCAGCAATTCCTCGACGGCCTGTACCTGCACACCTTCAACCGCGCGCCCGATGCCGAGGGCCTGGCCTACTGGAACAATGTGCTCGACAGCGGCGTCTCGCGCGCCTCGGTGCTGGCCGGCTTCATTTCCGTGGCCGGTAACAGCCTCGATGGCACCGGCAACTATATCGAGCCGGTCGTGGTCGGTTCGGTGACCATCGTTCATAATATTGTTTGAACGCGACCGCTGCCGTCCAGGGCACGCCGGCTGCGCCAGCCTGGAGCGCGTCGCGCCTGCGCGAGGATTTCCTGCTCGCGCAGGCGGTCGACGCTCTCGAGGAAGGCTGGCCGGCCGACGCCCTGCTGGCAGCCGAAGCGGCGTGCCGCCGCCATGCGGAGGCCGCCATTCCGGCGCTGCTGCGCGCCACCATCCTGCAAGCGTCCCGTTGCGCCTTCAGTAGTGCGGCGTGGTGCCACGCCTGGCGCCGCGATCCGCAAGATGCACGGCTCCAGGATCTGCTGATCAGCGATTGGCTCGCCCACGGCGAGCGCGCCCGCATCGCCGCACTGGCGCCGGCGCTGTTGCCGGCCCGCTGCCGCGCCGCCAGCCACGCCGGCTTGCTGCCCAGCTTGCGCGAAGCCGCCTGCCTGCCGGCCGGGGCTTGCTGGCGCGCCGGTGCCGCCATCGAAGGCATGCTGTTCGAGGCCCACGCGGGCGCGTCGGTCCAGCTGTGCCTGCGCGACGAACTCACCCAGGAAAACCATGACGTGCGCCTGCCGCCCGGCGCGGCCGGGGCGCGCTTTTCCTTCGTGCCGCCGCATCCGGACGGGGTCTGGTCGCTGGCCTTGGCCGGCGCCACCGCCGCCCTGCCCGGCTCGCCCCTGGTCTTTGCCGTCCCGCGCGCCTTGTCCGCCGCGCAGTCCAGCGCCACGCCCGCGCCGTTGAGCGTCCTCATCCCGGTCCACCGCGGCCTGGCGCAAGTGCAGGCCTGCATCGCCAGCGTCCTGGCCAGCCTGCCCGCCAACCACGGGGTCGCCGGCGTGCTGGTGATCGATGACGCCAGTCCCGAGCCGGCGCTGGCGGCCTGGCTTGACGCCGAACACGGCGCCGGCCGGATCGGCCTGCTGCGCAACCGCTACAACCTGGGCTTCGTCGAAAGCGTCAACCGCGGCCTGCGCCAGTTGCCGGGCCACGACGTGCTCCTGCTCAATGCCGACACCCTGGTCCACGGCGACTGGCTGGACCGCCTGCGCGCCGCCCTCTACCGGGCCGACGATATCGCGGCCGTGGCCCCGTGGTCGAACAATGGCGAAATCAGCAGTTTTCCCAGCATCGCCAGGGCCGCCCCGGCACCGGACGCGGCCGGCCTGGCCCGCCTCGACGGACAGGCCAGTGCCCTGCACCGCGGCGGCGCCTGCGTCGACGTGGACGTGCCGGCCTGCTGCGGCTTCGCCATGCTGATGCGCGCCAAGGTGCTCGCCGCCATCGGCGGGCTCGACGGCAACGCCATCGAGCGCGGCTATGGCGAGGAAGTCGACTGGTGCCTGCGCGCGGCCGCCGCCGGCTACCGCCACCGGATCGCCACCGGCGTGTATGTGGCCCACGCCGGCGGGGTCTCGTTCGGCGACGAAAAACACCTGCGGGTACGCCAGAACCGCGCCGTGCTGATGGCGCGCTATCCGCACTACTACAGCGCCTACCAGCGCTTCCTGCAAGACGATCCGCTGGCCGCCGCGCGCGCCTGCCTGGCCGCGTCGCTGCCGCCCGCGGCGCCCGCCCTCGATGCGCCGCCCGCGCCGCTGCCGGTGCCGCTGGCGTCCTCGTGCACCCGCATCGCGGTCCTCGCCCATTGCGCCGCGGGAGCGCTGGCGGCCGCCGTGCTGGCGCTGGCGCGCCTGGTCGCCGCGCGCACCGACCTGGCCCTGCGCCTGCTGGTGATCGGCGAGGTCAGCGAAACGCTGTGGCGCACCGGCGTGGTCGACGTGGTCGCGCCCGCCAGCGGGGCTGGCTTGCTCAGCGACAGCGACCTGATCGCCCTGAGCGGCTGCATCGTGCTGCTCGCGGCCGACCCGGCGCAGGCCCGCGTCGCCATCGACACGGTGCGCCTGGACCCCGGCTTCGATGCCGTCAGCTGGTTTTCGGCCTTGCTGGCCAGGGCCCACGTGGCCCCGCGCCCGGCCCTGGCGCCTCTTCATTTTGCCAACCCGGGCAGCACGGGGGCGCGATCATAGCGCAGCCGGGCGAGGCCGGCGTAGCGCGCCGCCTGTCCGACGAGCGCGCCGCCGCGCGCCCGCGCCAGCTGCTGCACGTCGGCTGTGGCGCGCGCGGCAACCGCGACTTGCCGGCTTGCCTGTGCGGCCCCGCATGGCGCGAAATACGGCTCGATATCGACCCCGCCGTCGAACCGGACATCGTGGCCAGCATCAGCGACCTGCACATGGTGGCCGACGCCAGCATCGATGCCATTTTCTCCTCGCACAACCTGGAGCACCTCGATGCCTTCGCGGTGCCGCGCGCCCTGGCCGAATTCCACCGCGTGCTGCGCGCCGACGGCTACGCCCTGATCACCCTGCCCGACCTGCGCGCCATCGCCCTGCACATTGCCGCCGACCAGCTCGACGCGCCGCTGTACCAGTCGCCCGCCGGTCCGATCAGGCCGTTGGACATGCTGTTCGGCCACCAGGCCGCGCTGGCCGCCGGCCACCGGCACATGGCGCACCGCAGCGGCTTTACCGCCACGACCCTGGGGCGCAGCCTGCTGGCGGCGGGCTTTCACGAAGTGCGCGTGCACGAAGGCCGGCACTGGGACCTGTGGGCCGTGGCCAGCATGCCCGCCACCGGCGCCGCCGTGTGGGACGAGCTGGCGTGGGTGATGCAATGAAGATCCTGTTCATCCATCAGAATTTTCCAGCCCAGTTCCTGCACCTGGCGGGCGATTTGGCGCAGCGCGGGCATCAGGTGGTGGCGCTGTGCCGCAACGCGCGCGCGGCGCCGCACGGGGTCGCGCTGCGCCCCTACCAGTTGCTGCGCCCGGCCATGCCCGAGATCCATCCGCTGCTGGCCGAACAGGAAAGCCAGGTGCGCCACGCCGAAGCCTGCGCCGCCGCCGCCATGCAGCTGCAGCGCGACGGCTTCACGCCCGAGATCGTGCTGGCCCATCCGGGCTGGGGCGAAGCGCTGTTCATCAAGGATGTGTTCCCGCACGCCAAACTGCTGATGTATTGCGAGTACTATTACGCGCTCGAAGGCCAGGATGTCGGCTTCGATCCCGGGCTGCCCCCGCTCAGCATGCCCGAACGCTGGCGCCTGCGCCTGCGCAACAGCACCAATCTGCTGAGCATGGAACTGGCCGACGCTGCCATCGCGCCCACCCGCTGGCAGCGCGACACCTATCCGGCCTGGGCGCGCGACAAGATCACCGTCATCCATGACGGCATCGACAGCGAGCGGCTGCGCTTCAACCCGCAGGCGCGCCTGGCATTGCCGGGCCTGGCCGCCACCTTCGCGCCGGGCGATGAAGTGATCAGCTTCGTGGCGCGCAACCTGGAACCGATGCGCGGCTTCGATGTGTTCATGCGCGCGCTGCCGGACGTGCTGCGCCGCCGTCCGCACGCGCACGCGATCGTGGTCGGCGGGGACGAGGTCGGTTACGGCTATCCCGCTCCGGGCGGGCGCAGCTGGAAAGAGCACATGCTGGCCGAGGTCGGCGCGCGGCTCGACCTGTCGCGCGTGCATTTCGCCGGCCATCTGACGCCGAGCCAATACCTCGACCTGCTCAGCATCAGCCGCGTGCACGCCTACTGGAGCGCGCCCTTCGTGCTGTCCTGGTCGTTCCTGGAGGCGGCCCTGAGCGGCGTGCCGGTGCTGGCCTCGGCCACCGCGCCGGTGCTCGAATTCGCCGCCGCCCTGGGCGTGAGCTGCGTACCGTTTTTCGATGCCGCCGCCTGGGCCGATGCCATCGCCCTGCGCTGCGCGGGCGGCGCGCAGGCGCGCGAGGCGCCGCCGCCCTTGCCGGAACTGGTGCTGGAGAACTGCCTGGCGCGCCAGCGCCAGTGGCTGGCCACGGCGCTGGCGACATGAAACCCCGTTTTTCTTACCGCACCTGGAGAACGCATGGACCTGCATGACAATGCCCCTGAGGGCCACGCCGACGCCGCGCTCGACGCCGCGCACGAGGCACAGGACGGGACACCCCGGCGCCTGATTCGCGGGCGCATCGAGCGCGTCGACGCCTCCGGCGTGAGCGGCTGGTGCGTGGACCTCCATTGCCCGCAAGAGCAGCTGGCGCTCGAGTTTCGCGCCGGCGGCAGGCCGGTCGGCTTTACCACCTGCGGCGTGTGGCGCGACGACCTGGTTGCCGAGGGCATCGACCCGCGCTGCATCGGCTTTCACTGGCCGCTGCCGCGCCACCTGCCGCAGCTGGCGCTGGACACGCTCGAAGCCTGGGTCTTCGAAACCCCGGTCCGGCTCGAGCGCGCGCCGGCGCATGGCGCGCACTTGGCGCGCGCCATGCGCTACGCGGGCGCCATCGTCATCGAACGGGTCGAGTCCTGCGGCATCGCAGGGGTGCTGCGCGGCGCCGATCCGGCGCGCGCCGTGACGGTCGAACTGCATGCCGACGGCGTGCTGGTGGCCACCAGCACGGCCGGCGCGCCCACCCACGCCTTCGTGCTGGCGGTGCCGGACGCCCTGTTCGACGGCCAGCCGCACCGGCTGCTGGTGCGCGCCCCCGAACTCGATGCCGAACTGACCCTGGCGCCGGCGCAAAGCCTGTTCCAGGCCTACCAGGGCGGCAGCTGGCACATCCGCAACGGCATCCTGTACGGCTGGATCGATCCGCAGCGCTTGCCCGGCGGCGCGGCCGAACTGCGGGTCGACGACGGCGCCCGCAGCCTGGGCCAGATGCCGGTCGACGCCGCGACCCTGGTCGACGGCGCCTTCAGCTTCAAGTTCGAGATGCCGTTCAGCGTCTACGATGGCGCCCCCCACGAGCTCGCCATCAACCTGCAAGGCACGCGCTACCGCCTGTGCGCCCAGGGCGGCGCGCTCTCGCTGGCCTGGTGCAACAGCGTGATCGGCCGGGTCGACCTGATCGACACCAACGGCATCTGCGGCTGGGCGCTCGACACCACCGACAGCGGCGCGGTCCTGACGGTCGGCCTGTACCAGGGCGAGCAATTGCTGGCCCAGACCACGACCCAGATGGCGCGCAGCGATGTCAACAAGCTGTTCAAGAGCGAAGGCCGGCATGGCTTCGAGCTGCTGTTCCCGGCCGCGCTGTACGACCGCCAGGCGCGCCAGATCACGGTGCGCGTGAACGGCATGCCGCTCAATTTCCGCATCGAACACGACGTGCCGCTGTTGCTCAACGAACAGCAACTGGCCGAGATCGCGCCCGCCGAGCGCTACCAGGGCTATGTCGAGCAGCTCACCACCGGCGCCATCATGGGCTGGGCCTGGGACCGCAAGAACCCCGCGCTGCCGGTGCACGTGGCGATCCATGTCGACGACCAATTGCTGGACGTGGTACAAGCCAACCGCTTCAACGCCCGCCTGCGCGCCGACAACCGCCACGGCCATCATGTGTTCCTGCTCAAGTTCCCCACGCGCCTGATGAATGGCAGCAAGCGCCGCATCCGCGCCGTGATCGTCGAAGGCAATCTCGAGATCAAGCAGAACGACGACACCCTGCTGTTCCCCCTGGTCGACCATGGCGCACGCCAGATCCGGCCCCTGCCGGACGGCCACTACACCCACAGCGTGCCGCCCCGGCTGTGGCAAGGCGGGCGCCCGCGCGTCCCGGCCGTCGCCGCCGAATCGGCCACGCCGCTCATTTCCATCATTGTGCTGAACTGGAACGGCGCCACCATCCTGCGCGACTACCTCGACTCGATGCTGCGCATCGACTGGCTGCATTCCTACGAACTGCTGCTGGTCGACCATGGCTCGACCGACGCCAGCTTGCAGGTGGCGGCCGAATACGCCGCGCGCCTGCCCTTGCGGGTGCTGGCGCGCGGCGTGAATTTTTCGTTTTCGGCATCCAACAACCATGCTGCGGCGCAGGCGCGCGGATCTTACCTGGTGTTCGCCAACAACGACCTGGTCATGCTGCATGACTGCCTGGCGCCCATGCGCGCCCACCTCGACGACGAGCGGGTCGGCGCGGTCGGCCTGAAACTGCTCGAACCGCTGGTCAACGGCGCCGACGCGTGGCGCTTCATCACCCATCACCAGGGCGTGCAGTTCAAGACCGACAACCTGCCCGGCAAGGGCGGGCGCTACTACGCACCGATGGAAGTGGGCGAGCAGCCGCACGCCGACCTGGCCGGCTGCTACGACCTGCCGGTGGCCACCGGCGCACTGCTGATGTGCCGCAGCGAGGATTTCCGCGCCGTCGGCGGTTTCCACGAAGGTTATGTGTACGGCATGGAAGACGTGGACCTGTGCCTGGCGCTGCGCCTCAAGCTCGGCAAGACGATTCTGTGCGATACCGCCGCGGTGGCGCTGCACAACCGCAGCGCCACGCGCGACGCCAAGATCCTGGCCGGCAGCGAGCAGAAAGTGTACTCGGCCAAGGTGCACGCCAACAACCGCAGGCTGTATATCGAGCGCTACGGGCGCGACCTGACGCGCACCATCCTGCGCGCGCTGGTCGAGGGCGACAGCATGTGGAGGCCGGCGCCGCTGCGCGTGACCATCGCCGTCACCGCCACCGACATCGGCACCGCGGCAGGCGACTTTTTCACCGCGCTCGAATTCGGCGAAGCCCTGCAGCGCCTGTACGGCTGGGAGGTGATGTTCGTCAACAACCAGGTGCACCAGCTGCCCGGCACCGACGTGGTCGTCGCCATGCGCCACGATTACGCCATCGACAGGATCAGCGAAGCCAATCCCGGCCTGGTGACGGTGGCCTGGGTGCGCAACCGGGTCGACCAATGGCTCGACGCGCCGCAGTTGCAGGCGTACCAGCTGATCTTCGCCTCCTCGCACAAGGCGATCGAGCACATCAAGGCCGCCACCGGCATCGACGCCACCCTGCTGCCGATCGCCGCCAACGCGGCGCGCTTTCGGCCCATGCCCTGCGCCGCGGAGCACGCCAGCGACGTCACCTTCACCGGCAGCTATTGGGGCGCCGAGCGCGAAGCGATCGGCTTGCAGGACCTGGCGCGCGAGCCCTACCGCTTCGCCATCTACGGCCACGGCTGGCAAGACCGGCCCGACTGGAAAGCGAACTGGCGCGGCGCCGTGCCCTACGCCGCCCTGCCGCAGATCTACAACTCGGCCAAGATCGTGCTCGACGATTCGCACCCGGTCACGCGCGAATGGAATTCGCTCAATTCGCGCGTGTTCGACGCCATCGCCAGCGGCAAGCTGGTGCTGACCAATTGCAGCGGCGGCGCGGCCGAACTGTTTGCGGACCTGCTGCCCAGTTTCGAGACCGACCAGCAATTGCAAGCCTTGCTGCGCCACTTCCTGCACCACGACGACGAGCGCGAAGCGCTGGCCGCCAGGCTGCAGCGCGAAGTGCTCGAGAAGCATACCTACGACCAGCGCGCCGCCACCTTCCGCCAGCGCCTGCGCGGCTTGCTTGAGCAGTCGCTGCGCTTTGCCATCAAGATCGGGGTGCCGTCCATGAAGGAGCGCGAACAATGGGGCGACTACCATTTCGCGCTCGGCATCAAGCGCGCCCTGGAACGGCGCGGCCACGTGGCGCGCATCGATATCCTGCCCGACTGGTACGGCGGCCTGTGCGCGTCCGACGACGTGGTGATCGTGCTGCGCGGCCTGTCCCAGTACCAGCCGCAGCCGACCACGATCAACCTGGCCTGGCTGATCAGCCATCCGGACGAGGTGACGGTGACCGAGCTGCAGCAGTATCACCACGTGTTCGTGGCCTCGGACAGCTTCGCGGCCTGGCTGGGCGAGCGCATGGGCGACCAGGTCAGCCCGCTGCTGCAATGCACCGATCCGGACCTGTTCTACCCGGAGCGCGATGCCGAACTGGAGGTGCCGGAAGTAATTTTCGTCGGCAATTCGCGCGGGCAGTTGCGTGAAGTGGTGCAGTACGCGCTGGCCGGCGGGGTCGACTTCAAGGTGTATGGCGGCATGTGGGAAGGCATCCTGCCGCCGCACCAGGTGCCCCAGACCTATGTCGCCAACGCGCACCTGCGCCATTACTATTCGGCCGCCAGGGTGGTGCTCAACGACCACTGGAGCGACATGCGCAGCCAGGGCTTCCTGTCGAACCGCCTGTTCGATGCCGGCGCCTGCGGCGCCACCATCGTCACCGACGAGATGCAAGCGTGCCGCGCCCTGTTCGGCGATGCGCTACATTACTACAGCACGCCTGAAAACCTGGCCGGCGCAGTGGCCAGCCTGCGCCAAGCCGAACCCGGGCCGGACCGGGCGGGCGAGCGCTTGCGCGAGCTGATCGTGGCCCACCATACGTTCCAGCACCGGGTCGACACCATCCTGCAGGTGCTCGCGCGCCTGTCGCCACAGGCGCCCGGCGTGCCAGCACGCGCCGCCGCGGCGGTCCAACCATCCACCGGAGTCCATGCATGAGCGCAGTCCTTTCCCAGATCCCACCGCCCCGCTTGCGCTTCATGGGCGAGAGCGACGCCAGCTTCATGCCGGTGGCCGAAAAGTTGAGCGCCACCGTGCTGGAACAGGTGGGCCGGCGCAATGTCGATCTGCTCGACATCGGCTGCGGCTACGGCCGCCTGGCGTACGGGCTGCGCCGCGCCGGCTTTGGCGGCAGCTACCGCGGCCTCGATATCCTGCGCGAGCATATCGAGTGGCTCAAGGAACATTTCGCCGCGCCCGAGGATGGCGCGCGCTTCGGCTTCGACTTTGCCAACGTCCACAATGCCCGCTACAATCCGGGCGGCCTGCCGCTGGCCAATGTCGCGCTGCCCTATGCCGACAACAGCTTCGATTGCGTGACCGCGTTTTCCGTGTTCACCCACATGGATGAGGATGACGTGCGCACCTACCTGCGCCGCATTGGTCCGCTGGTGCGCGAAAACGGCCTCTGGATCGCCACCTTTTTCTCGCTGCCGGACGACTTCACGCTGGCCACGCAAAGCCCGCACATGCGCTACCGCCTGAGCGAGCAAGTGTCCGAGCACGCCTTCATCCACAATCCGGCCGAACCGCTGCATGTGATCGCCTACCGGGAAGCCTTCCTGCGCACCCTGTTCGCGCAGGAAGGCTGGGACCTGGAGGCGCACAAGGGCGGCAGCTGGCTGGGCGACCCGGCCCTGGGCGAGTTCCAGGACCGCTTTATGCTGCGCAAGCGCGCCGCGCCGGTGACGGTGGCGGTGGCGGTGGCGCCGACGCCAGCGGCGCCACCGCCGGCGCCGCCCTGCTGCAATATCTGCGGCAACGAGAGCTTCGTTCCCGGCCCGTCCGGGCGCATGGCCAGCAGCGGCGCCGCCCCTTGCTGCACGCGCTGCGGGGCGCTGGAACGCCATCGCATGGTGCGCCAGATCTTCCTGGGCATGCCGATCGGCTATCTCGACTGGCGCCGCGGCCTGCAGTTCAGCCCCGACCCGGCGCAGCATCCGGCCTGGTACCGCAGCTACGAGGTGTCGGTGTATGGCGGTGCCGGCAGCCTGGACATCCAGGCCATCGCGCGGCCCGACGACAGCTACGACTTCATCACGCTCAGTCACGTGCTCGAATGCATTCCGGACGACCTGGCCGCGTTCGACGAGCTGCAGCGCGTGCTGGCCCCGCGCGGCCTGCTGCATATCGGCTTCGGCGGCGCCCAGGCGCGCGCGCTGAGCGAAGACTTCGAAGCCGACATCGACCAGTACGGCAACCGGCACCGCTACGGACGCGACGTGTACCAGCGCTTCGGCTGCGCCGCCAAGGGCATGGGCATGCTGGCGGTGCAAGGAACCGATCCGGCCACCGGCGTGCGCGACGTGGCCTGGCTGTTCGTCAACCATCCGCCCGACGTGGCGCTGCTGCGCGGCTTCCTGCTGGCCTGGGATCCGGCGCTGATCATCCTGGAGCAGATCCTGCCATGAACCGCGACGCCACCCCGGTGCTTGGCCAGCTCGGCCAGCTCGGCGCGCAGTGCAATCTGTGCGGCAGCGCCATGCCCGCGCCGGGCGGCGACGGCACGGACGTGGCGGCGCTGGCTTGCCCCGCCTGCGCCAGCACGCCGGCCCGGCGCGTGATGCGCCGGGTGTTCCAGGCGCTGCCGGCCGGCTTGCTGGCATGGCGCAGGCACGCGCTGGAACCGGGCCGGCACGGGGTCGACCCGGCCTGGTTCGGCGCGCCGGCGCCGGCGGGCGAGGCCACGGCCGACTTCATGGCCGTCGAGCTCGATCCGCAGGGCGAGGCCATCGGCGCTGCGCTGCGGCGCTTGACGGCGCGCGGGGTGCTGTATGTGAGCGGCGCCGCCCGCGACGCCAGCGGCAGCGCGCAAGACTTGTTGCAGTCGATGACGACGCTGCTGGCCACCCAGGGCTTGCCCTGCTCGGTGATCGCCATCGATGGCGCCGACCCCGGCGGCGCCGCGCGCCTGCCGGCGTGGCTGCTGCTGCGCGAGGCGGCCGACGCCGAACGCTGGCGCCAGCACTTGGCGGCCTGGCCCGGGGCGGCGCCGATGGCGGCCGGGCCGGTGCCGGACCGCTTCGCGCCGCTGCGCGCAGAACTCGGCTACTGGCAAGCCAGCGGCGCCGAATGTGCCTTCTGGTGGCGCGACGACGACCTGATCGAGGACAGCGCCGCGCTGCGCCGCCTGGCCGCGCTGTCGCAGCGCCACCAGGCGCCGGTGCTGATGGCGGTCATCCCGGCCGAGGCCGATGCCGCGCTGACGCAGGCGACGGCCGACGCCATGCCGACCCTGGTCTATTGCCAGCACGGCTGGGCCCATGTGAACCATGAAGCGCCCGGCCAGCCCAGCAGCGAATTCGGCCCCGGGCGCGATCCGCAAGCGGCCGAGGCCGACCTGAGGCAGGGAGCCGAGCGCCTGCGCGCCCTCTTCGGCGCGCGCTTCCTGCCGGTCATGGTGCCGCCCTGGAACACCCTGGCGCCGGCGCTGGCGGCGCGCCTGCCGGCGCTCGGCCTGCACGGCTTGTCGCAGTATCTTTTCCAGCCGCGCGGGGCCCCGCTCGACGGCCTGGTGCGGGTCGACGCCCATCTCGACATCGTCGACTGGAGCGCCGGCGCCGGCGTGCGCGACCCCGAGATGCTGGTCGAACGGCTGGTATCGATCCTGCAATCGAGCCGCGCCGGCCGGCTGGGCGACCCGCTCGGCATCCTCACCCACCACCGCGTGATGGCCGACGGCAGCTGGCGCTTCGTGGAGCAATTGCTGGCGCTGACGGCCGACTATTCCTGCGTGCGCTGGCTCGACCCGCGCACCGTGTTCGCCGCCATGCCGGCGGGCGAAGGAGCGCCATGCGCTGCCTGATCGTCGGCACGGCCAAGAGCGGCACCACGGCGCTGCTGTACACGGTGGCGCAAGCGATGGGCGGCAACCCCGTCGTGCACATGGAAGACCGTATCCGTGAATTGCAAGTATTGCCCGAACACGCGGCCGTCAAGCTGCTCTTCGAGCACGAGAGCGGCGCCGCCATCAGCGCATTCGGCGCCGGTTTCGACAAGCGCATCCTGCTGGTGCGCGATCCGCGCGACAACCTCGTCAGCCGGCTGCTGTACATGGTGGCCAACAACCCGGCCATGCTGGGCGACGAAGCGTGCCTGCGCGTGTTCAGCATGCTCTTGCAGCGCAAGCAGCAGACGCCGGCCTCGGTGTCGCTGCAGCAATTTCCCCCCATGGGCAAGCCCTCGGATTTCCTGGCCTCGTCCTGCGCCCAGATCGAGGCCCTGGCCGCGTTCGCCGCCGGCGCCGGCCCCGGCTGGCATATCCTGCGCTACGAAGACCTGGTGGCGGGCCGCCTGGACGGCCTGGCGGCCTACCTGGGGCTAGCCGTGCAGGCCGGCGCCAAGGTCGACCCGCAATACCAGCGGGTGGCGCGCACCAAGGGCGCGGGCGACTGGCGCCACTGGTTCAGCGCCGCCGACGTGGCACTGTTGCGCCCGCTCCTGGCGCCCATGATGGCCACCCTGGGCTACCCCGACGACTGGGCGCTCGCCCCGGACCCGCACATCACGCCCGAGCACAGCTGGATGTACTTCGAGCGCCTGGTGCACGAGCGGCGCCGCCACTTCGGGCTGGCGCCGCTGGCCCTGCCCGCGCCGGAGCCGTACCAGAGCGACGCCGTGGTGCGCCTGTCCAAGGCCGACATCATCAACCGCCTGATACGCCAGTTCGGCTTCACATCCTTTTTGGAATACAACAAGTTCGATGGCAGCAGCTTTTACGGCGACATCGTATGCGACAGCAAGAGCATCGCTTACCAGCCGGAAAACCTGCACCTCGACGCGGCGCGCGCGCGCCGCCTGCTGCAGACCACGGCCGGGGTCGACCTGGGCCAGCTGCTGCCGCTGGCGGCGCTGCTGGAGCGCCATGCCGGCCAGCGCTTCGACATCATCTTCCTCGATCCGACCCACGAACGGCCCGATGTCGACCTGGCGCTGCGCGCGCTGCCGGCGCTGCTCAATCCCGGCGGCGTGCTGGTCGTGCACGACTGCAATCCGGAACGTGAGGAACTGACCGTGCCCAAGCGCCGCCCCGGCGCCTGGGTCGGCGAAACCTACAAGGCCTTCGCCCTGCTGCGCCAGCACAACCGCGCCAGCACCTTAACCGTGTCCGAGGATTACGGCGTCGGGCTGGTGTGGAACAAGGACCTGGTGCTCGATTATCCGATCGGGGCCGATATCACCTATGCCCAGTTCGCAGCCCGGCGCCAAGCCTACAACGGCTTGATCAGTTACCAGCAATTCCTGGAACGAAGCGAGCACGGCGATATCGCCACCCTGTTCGCCCAGCCGCCAGCGCCGGCGCCGCTGCGCTTCCAGCCCAGGCCGGCGCCGCCGGCCAGCCTGGAATGCCAATTGTTCTGGCGCAAGCCGGGTGCCGATTTCACCGAGGCCGACGCGCTCACCCTGGCCCTGCCCGCCGACGGCAGCGTGCAGGCGCTGCACTTCACCTTGCCGCCCGGCGCGGGGCCGGTCGAACGCCTGCGCTTCGACATGGCCGACGCCGTCGGTGCGGTGCGGATCGAGGCCATCGAGCTGCGCAGTCCGGCCGATGCGCTGATGTGGACCTGGGACGCGGCCGCGCACGCGGGCCAGGACTGGCGCAACGTGCGCTTCCACGACGCCGGCGCCGACGGCCTGTTCCAGCTCGCCACCAGCGCCGATCCGCAGTTTTATCCGGCCCTGCCGGCGACCATCCTGAACCAGCTCGGGCCGGGCTGGCAAGTGCTGGTGGTGATGGCCGCGCAGCCGCCCCTGGTCAGTGCGCTGCTGGCGGCGCTGGCCGGCGCGCCGCCGCATCAGCGCGATGCCAGCCAGGCCTGCGCATGAAACACATCCTCGTGATCGGCCACAGCCACATGAATGCCCTGCGCGCCGTGCCGCAGGCGCAGCAAGCCTGCGACTTCATGCCCTTCGCCGAAGCCGGGGGCGCCTACCAGAGCCGCGATCCGGCCGAGTTCGCGGCCCTGGCGGCGGGTCCGGCCGACACGCTGGTGTTCATGACGGGTGGCAAGTGCCATATCGCCCTGGGCATGCTCAATCCGCCCGAACCCTTCGATTTCTATCTTCCCGAACACACCGGCCTGCCGATGAACCCGGCGGCGCGCCTGCTGCCGGTGGACCTGGTGCGCCTGCTCCTGAGGCGCCACCTGAAGCAGGACCTCGACTATCTGGGCCAGCTGAGCGCCGTGTTCAAGGGCCGCCGCCAGCTGCACATCGAATCGCCGCCGCCGGTGGCGGGGGACTATATCGCGCAGCATCCGTGCGGATTCGCCGAGCGGGTGCGCGAACGCGGCGTGGCGCCGGCCGCCTTTCGCCACAAGTTCTGGCTCCTGCATTCGGCCATCCTGCGCGACCATTGCGCCGCGCTGGGGATCGATTTCGTCGCGCGCCCGGCGGGTACCCAGGACGCCGATGGCTGCCTGGCCGCGCCTTACCTGCGCCAGGACCCCACCCATGCGAACGCAGCCTATGGCGCCCTGCTTCTCGATCAAATCCTCAGCCTGCGCGAAGGCGCGCCCTGCCCATGAAAAACACGCCCTACCAAGCCCTGCCCGAACACTGCTTCTGGCAACGCGCCGTGGCCGGCGTAGCGTGCGAGAAGGTCGATGCGCTGGTGACGGCGCCGTTCATGATCGCGCCGGGCGAGCGCATCGTCACCGCCGGCAGCTGTTTCGCGCAACACATCGGACGCCACCTGCGCGCCGCCGGCCTGTCGGTCCTGCAAACCGAACCGGCCCACGACTGGCTGCACGAAAGCGAGGCGGCCAGCTATGGCTACGGCATCTACAGCGCGCGCTACGGCAATATCTATACCGCGCGTCAATTATTGCAACTATTCCAGCGCGCCTATGGACAGTTCCAGCCCGCCGAGCGGCTGTGGGAGCAAGGCGCGCGCTGCATCGATCCGTTCCGCCCGCGCATCCAGCCCGACGGTTTCGCCACGCGCGAGGAATTCGAGGCCGACCAGCGCCAGCATTTTGCCGCCGTGCGCAGCGCCTTCGCGCAGCTCGACGTGCTCATTTTCACCCTCGGCCTTACCCAGGCATGGGAAGCGCTGGACGACGGCGCCGTGTTCCCGCTCTGCCCCGGCGTGGCGGGAGGCAGCTTCGATGCGCGGCGCCACCGGCTCCACAATTTCAGCGTGGCCGAGGTGAGCGACGATATGCTGGCCTTGATCGACCTGCTGCGCGCCGTCAATCCCGGCGCGCGCCTGATCCTGTCGGTGTCGCCGGTGCCGCTGGCGGCCGGCGCCGCCGCGGACGAGCACGTGTTAACTGCCAACACCTGGTCGAAATCGGTCTTGCGCGTCGCGTGCGCCGACATCGTGGCACGGCGCGAGCAGGTCGCCTACATGCCGTCGTACGAACTGATCACCGGTGCGCATGCGCGCGGCGCCTATGTCGCGGACGATCTGCGCAGCGTGACTGAAGCCGGCGTGAGCCATGTCATGCGGGTGTTTTTGCGCCATTTCGTCGGCAGCACCGGCACCGCCGTGGCGCCGGACGTGGCGGGCGCGGGCGGCGACCTGGAACAGATGGCGCAGCTGGTGGCGGTCAATTGCGACGAAGATGCGCTCAAGCTGGCGCCCGCGGCGCCCTTGCTCGCGCCGCTGTGCAATCTGTGCGGCGGCGAGGCATTCGGGCCGGGGCCGGGCGGGCGGCTCGGCAAAGACCAGCTTGGCCCGCACTGCCTGGCCTGCGGTTCGCTGGAGCGGCAGCGGGTCGCCGCGCAGGTACTGCTGGAACTGGGCCGCGAGCAGCTGGCCGGGCGCCGCGCCCTGCTGGTGGGGGCGGAACGGGGCGCCGAGGCGCGCTGGTTCCGCCACTGCGATGTGGCGCAGGCGAGCGCGCCCGGGGTGCTGCCGGCGGCCCTGGCCGACTATGCCGACGCCAGCTACGACCTGGTCGTGCTGGTGCACGTGCTGGAATACCTCGATGACGACCGGGCCGGCTTCGACCAGCTGCGGCGCCTGCTCTCGCCCACCGGCCTGCTGCTGGTGTGCTTCATCGATCCGCGCGTGCGCCCGTGGACCAGCCTGCATGTGGGCCCAGCCGGCAGCGCGCGCCGCTGGTACGGGCGCGACCTGGCCCAGCACTTTCGCTGCGAGCCGAAAAAACTCGGCGTGACCATGCACGAAGTCGCCGATCCCGGCACCGGTGCGGTGCTGCCGGTACACCTGTTTGCCGCCGCCACGTCCCCGAAAGCGCCACCGCCATGCTGACAGCGGAACAACTGGCCACCACCAAAGACTACATCCTGCGGCGGACCAAGGGCCTGGACCAGGCCCTGCTGCCGCTGGGCGACCCGGCCGGCAAGGACGTGCTGGTATTCGGCTGCGGCCTGGGCAACGAAATCCTGTGGTGCGCGCGGCGCCAGGCGCGCTCGGCGCTGGGCATCGATCTCGGCACTCCCCGGCAGGAAGCGCTGAACGCCGTCATGGCCGACGAGGGGTACGCCGAGTTCCCATACGCCATCCATGAGTGCAATGTGCATGACCTGGCGCTCGACCATCCGGGCCGCTACGACCTGATCGTCTCGAACGGCGTGTTCGAACATGTATCGGACCTCAAGGGCGTGCTCAACGCCATGCGCGCCCTGCTGCGCCCGGGCGGGCGGATCGCCATCTATGCCGACGGACTGTGGTTCTCGGCGATCGGCGGGCATCTGGGCAAATACAACTGGGAGCATTTGTGGATGACGCCCCAGGCCATCAAGGAACAGTTCCCCGAGCGCTGGCACGCCTACATGAATAACCTGAACCGCATGACCGCGGTCGATTTCCTGCAGGCGCTGCGCGATGTGGGCGCCCTGGTGCTGCAATTTCATGTGCGCAGCGATCCGTATTTGCCCAAGCTGGCGCCGCTGATGGCGCAGATCCAGGCACGCCAGCAAGTCTCGCCGACCGATCTGTCGATCACCTCGATCGGCTGCGAGCTGTGCTTCCTGGAGCATCTGTGACAAGCGGCCTGCCTTACGGGCGGCTTACCCATCACATCGTGATGCCATTTCCAAGCGCAACGGACACGCCATGATTCTAGTGACCGGTGGTGCCGGATTTATCGGATCGAATTTCATTCTCGACTGGCTGGCGCACAGCGACGAGGGCATCGTCAATCTCGACCAGCTCACGTATGCGGGCAATCTGAACAACCTGGCCGCGCTCAGGGGCGATGCGCGCCACCTGTTCGTGCGCGGCGATATCGGCGACCAGTCCCTGGTGGCGGCCTTGCTGGCCCGGCACCGCCCGCGCGCGCTGGTCCATTTTGCCGCCGAAAGCCATGTCGACCGCTCGATCGCGGCGCCGGGCCAGTTCATCGCCACCAATATCGGCGGCACCTTCGCGCTGCTGGAAGCGGCGCGCGCCTACTGGCAGTGCCTGCCGGAGCCTGAGCGCGCCGATTTCCGCTTCCTGCATGTGTCTACCGATGAAGTGTATGGCTCGCTAGGCGCGCACGAACCGGCATTCACCGAGCGTTCGGCATATGCGCCGAACAGCCCGTATGCCGCCTCAAAGGCCGCTTCCGACCATCTGGTGCGGGCCAGCTTTCACACCTATGGCTTGCCGACCCTGACCAGCAATTGCTCGAACAATTACGGCCCGTACCAATTTCCCGAAAAGCTCATCCCGCTGATGATCGCCACGGCGCTGGCCGGGCGCGCGCTGCCGGTGTACGGCGACGGCATGCAGGTGCGCGACTGGCTGTACGTGGGCGACCATTGCGCGGCGCTGCGCTGCATACTGGCGGCAGGCCATCCTGGAGAGGTGTATAACGTGGGAGGAGAAAACGAAATGACCAATATCGACGTGGTGCGCACCCTGTGCGACTTGCTCGACGCGGCGGCGCCGGCGCGCGCCAGTTATCGCCAGCAGATCACCCATGTGGCCGACCGCGCCGGCCACGACCGCCGCTACGCGGTCGACGCCGGCAAGCTGCGGCGCGAACTGGGCTGGACGCCGGCCGAGCATTTCGCCAGCGGCATCGCGCGCACCGTGCACTGGTATCTGGCGCAGGGCGCCTGGGCCGACGAGATCGCCTCGGGCGCCTACCGCGACGCCCGCTGGCCCAGCGGCGGTGGCGCATGATGGCCGCGCTGGCGCGCAAGGGAATCATCCTGGCGGGCGGCTCTGGCTCGCGCCTGTATCCGGTCACCACCAGCACCTCCAAGCAGCTGCTGCCGGTGTACGACAAGCCGATGATCTATTATCCGCTCACCACCCTGATGCTGGCGGGGATCCGCGATATCCTGTTGATCTCGACCCCGCAGGACACGCCGCGTTTTCACGACTTGCTGGGCGATGGCAGTAAATGGGGCATCAATCTGCGCTACGCGGTGCAGCCGTCGCCGGACGGCCTGGCGCAAGCCTTCCTCATCGGGCGCGCGTTTGTCGGGCAACACCCGTCGGCGCTGATCCTGGGCGACAATATCTACTATGGCCACGAACTCGATGCCAAACTGGGCAAGGCGCATGCCCACGGCGACGGCGCCACCGTGTTCGCGTATCACGTGCTCGACCCGGAACGCTATGGCGTGGTCGAATTCGGCCCGGACCAGAACGCGCTGTCGATCGAGGAAAAGCCAGCGCGGCCGAAATCGCATTACGCCGTCACCGGCCTGTATTTTTACGACAACCAGGTGTGCGACATTGCCGCCGCGATCACGCCATCGGCGCGCGGCGAGCTGGAAATCACCGACGTCAACCGCGCCTACCTGGCGGCGGGCCAGTTGCGCGTGGAAGTGATGGGGCGCGGCATGGCATGGCTCGACACGGGTACCCATGAATCCTTGCTGGAAGCCTCGCAATTCATCGCCACCATCGAAAAACGCCAGGGCCTGAAGGTCGCCGTGCCGGAAGAAGTGGCTTATCGCAAGGGATATATCGATGCCGATGCGCTCGCGGCGCTGGCCCGGCCGATCAAGGACAATGCCTACGGCCGCTATTTGTTGCACGTCTTGCATGAACAGGTATTCTGAGGGCGCAGCCGGGCAAAGCGGGTTAGCATAAGGCCTTGCTAACTCGCCAGTCCCGCAATGCCAAAATTCTGCGCCAATCTCAGCCTGATGTTTACCGAAGTGAGCTTCCTCGACCGCTTCGCCGCCGCCCGCGCCAATGGCTTCGACGGTGTCGAATTCCTCTTCCCCTACGCGTATGAAGCGGACCAGATCGCCGAACGCCTGGCGCGCCATGACCTGCAACTGGTGCTGCACAACCTGCCCGCAGGCGACTGGAACGCGGGCGAGCGTGGCATGGCGTGCGATCCGCAGCGCATCACCCAATTCCAGGACAGCGTGGCGCTGGCCCTCGACTACGCCGTCGCCCTCGGCGTGGGCCGCCTGCACTGCCTGGCCGGCAAGCTGCCGTCCGGCGTTGCGCCCGAACGCGCGCACGCGACCTACGTCGCCAACCTGCGCTTCGCCGCCGCCGAAATGGCCAGGCATGGCATCGACCTGTTGATCGAGCCGATCAACAGCTACGATTTCCCCGGCTACTTCCTCACCGGCAGCGCCCAGGCCGCCGCCGTGATCGCCGAATGCGGCGCGCCGAATCTGTTCATGCAGTACGACATCTATCACATGCAGCGCATGGAAGGCGAACTGGCCAATACCATCCGCGCCTACCTGCCGCTGATCCGCCACCTGCAGGTGGCCGACAACCCCGGCCGCCACGAACCGGGCACGGGCGAAATCAATTACCGCTATCTGTTCGCCCTGCTCGATGAACTCGGTTACGACGGCTGGGTCGGCTGCGAGTATCATCCGCGCGGCGATACCATCGCCGGCCTTCATTGGCGTAGCGCATTACGCTAATCCATAGCTAAATAGACAACTTGATCGAAGGCATATTTCGCGGGTGAAAATATCAGCGAAGTTTGACTTATAGCAAACTGCATTCAAAGCATCGGCGCAAGTCATGTTCATCTTCATGGGCGTGACCCCGCTGTCTGCGGCGCAGACGGGCTGGCTGCTGCAGCACCTGACGCTGGCGCAGCTGTTCGGTGGGACCGGACTGTTCCTTGCCGCGACCGCGCTGCTGGCGTGGCCGTTGACGTCGATGCGCAGCATCGCGGACGGGGGACCGGCCACGCCCGCCGATGGCCGATGACATCGGTCGAGCAGGCGCCGTTGGTGGAATACGGCCACCTTGGTTTAAAAGTGTAAAGATACAACAATATTAAAGATAATATTTTTGAATTGTTTTCTCGTATTAGCATGCACTGCGGTTGCGAAATATCACTGGGACATTGCGCAGCCGCCTTCACTATTCAAAGGCAATTTTGTTACATCCTTCCGCTACGCTTCCCGGTCTCCGAAGCCGATGTTGAAGTAACCGTTTGGGGAAACACCACTTGCCTGGCCAGGCCGGTTTGCTCGTCAATTGACATCAACGTTTGTCTACAGTTCACCCATTGAATTCCCTTATCTGGAGCAAGACATGGACATGAATGACGCTACGCCGGCACTGCCAACCTCCGCCCTCAGGTGGAGCCTGCTATTGTTGATCGGATTGCTGTTTTCGCTGGCAGGCATGCGGCCCGCAAGCGCCGCACCTTACTGGATCAACTTGGGTTCGACGATCAGCTCCCCCAAGGAAATGAGTCAACAGGAAGTAATGACTTCGCCCAGCGGCGAATATTTTTTGATCACGCAAACCGACGGCAACTTGTGCGTCTATCGCGATTTTGATAACTCGGGCGTGTGGTGCAGCCGATCGAGCTCGGCGGGCGAAGCGGTCTATCGAACCGCGATGAAAACCGATGGCAACCTGTGCACCGTTAACGCTAACGGCAACAACGCGTGGTGCAGGACCAACTCGGGATCGGAGGGAACCTACTTTTTGAGGCTCAGAGATGACGCCAATCTGTGTGTCACCAGAGGCACGCCGGCCTCCCCTCTGGAAGAGATCTGGTGCTCGGGAGCTACAGCGGCCAGCCAAAACCGTCAAAAACTGCAGTATGGGTCAACCTACCACCTGCAAAACAACTACCAGAACTGGTCTGGCGGCTACCTTGATGTACGTGGCGCGGGCTGCGGCGACATATTATGCGTCTCCACCTCTTCCTGGCCTGAGCGTTCCAATGAAAACACCGGCAGCTGGGCGATTAGCGGCATCGGCAATCCTGCCGCCGGCACGCCGGTCATGCCCAATGATGTCATTTTCTTGCAAAATCAGTATATCAATTCAAATCTGCCCTCAGGCACCTATCTTGAAACACGCAACAAAGGCTGCGAGCTCAATGCCTTTTGCCTGTCCACCTCGAAGGTAAAGGACCCAGGCAATAGCACCACCAGATGGGCTGTCATGGGCGCGCGCAACTATGTCTGGGTCGGCCAGCCCGTATCGTTGATGTCCTACTCAACCGGCTCCTTTCCGACTTACCTCGATACCCGCGGTTACGCGTGCAACGATAACCTGCAGTGCGCCTCTACAAGCGGCAGCAATAACCGTGACTCAGGTAGCGGCACCTGGCGCTTCCTCGGCCTTTAAGCTCGCTCAGGCCCGGCAGCACGATACGCGGGCGCGGACGGCCAAGCCACACCAGGGCCTGGCCGTTCGCAACTTCCTGCGGGTGCGCCTGCGGGCGCCACAATCTTGTATACGATATCGGCTTGCCAACCCGCCCATCCAGACCGATGCCCAGATTCTGCGCCAACCTCAGCCTGATGTTCACTGAAGTGAGCTTCCTCGACCGCTTCGCCGCGGCCCGCGGCAATAGCTTCGACGGCGTCGAATTCCTGATCCCTTAAACGTTCGAGGCGGAGCAGATCGCCGAGCGGCTGGCGCGCCATGACTTGCAATTGGTGCTGCACAACCTGCCCGCGGGCGACTGGAGCGCGGGCGAGCGTGGCATGGCGTGCGATCCGCACCGCATCACCGAGCTCCAGGACAGCGTGGCGCTGGCTCTCGATGATGCCGTCGCCCTCGGCGTGGGCCGCCTGCACTGCCTGGCTGGCAAGCTGCCGCCCGGGGTCGCGCCCGCCCTCGCGCACCACACCTACGTCGCCAACCTGCGCTTCGCCGCCGCCCGCCTGGCCGCGCACGGCATCGATCTCTTGATCGAACCGATCAACACGGTCGACATGCCCGGCTACTTCCTCACCGGCACGGCCCAGGCCGCCGCCGTGATCGCCGAATGCGGCGCACCAAATCTGTTCATGCAGTACGACATCTATCACATGCGGCGCATGGAAGGCGAGCTGGCCAATACCATCCGCGCCCACCTGCCCCTGATCCGCCACATGCAGGTGGCCGACAACCCCGGCCGCCACGAACCGGGCACGGGCGAAATCAATTACCGCTACCTGTTCGCCCTGCTGGACGAACTCGGGTACGACGGCTGGGTCGGCTGCGAGTATCATCCGCGCGGCGACACCATCGCCGGTCTGAATTGGCGTAGCGCATTACGTTAATCCATGGCAAAATAGACAACTTGATCGACGGCATATTTCGCGAGTAGAAACATCAGCGAAGTTTGACTTACAGCAAACTGCATTCAAATCATCGGCGCAAGAATGGGAACTTCTGGCAAGCCCTTCCGTGCGCGCCTGAAAGGATTTATGAACCCGCTTCGCACCTTGAGCACGTCCGCCCTCCTCGCCGCCAGCCTGTTGCTGGGCGGCTGCGTCAGCAACCAGGTCAATCTGGAAGAGGTGCGCGAATTCGCCAACGCCTCGGCCCGCCTGGGTGGCTACGCTGAACTGTCCACGCGCTACCGCGACACCTATCTGCGCGAGCAGCCCTACCTGCCGGCCGCGGCCGAGAAAGTCGCCAGGGAAAACGATGCCAAGCGGCACGCCGCCTACAACGATTTCGTGACGATCCAGAAAGCCGTGGTGCTGTACATGCAGACCCTGAGCGCGCTGGCCGGCGAGGGCCGCTACGATTTCACGCCCCAGATCGACACCATGGGCGCGGGCCTGACCGGGCTGGCTGAAACCACCCTCGGCCAGAAACAGGTGAGCGCCTACACGGGCCTGGCGCGCCTGCTGACGCGCGCGGTCACCTCGCACTATCAGAAAGAAAGCGTCGAGACCATGGTGCGCGAAGGCGACGCCGACGTACGCGTGCTGCTCGAAGCGATGATCACCCTGACCGATGTGTACGCGGCGGCCAACGAGAACGAAAAGAAAACCGTGCTCGGCTTTTTCGAGGTAGCCCTGCCGCTGGCCGACCGGCCCCAGGACCGCCTGCTGTACACCCTGGCGCGCGCCCATGTGCAGGGCAAGACCAGCGAGTACCGCATGATCGACAAGCGCTTCGAGCTGGCGCGCCAGGGCTTGACCAAGGTCGCGCAGGGGCACCAGAAACTGCGCGAGAACCTCGCCACGATGTCCTCGTCCGAGATGCGCCAGATGCTGACCGCTTACGTGCGCGACCTGCGCATGATCCGTGCCGGCCTGGCAGCCGACTAAACCGACCCGAGGTGTGCTATGAAAACAGATCAAGACGGACTGGCCAGTGTGGCAGACATCATGGCGCTGGCCGCGCAATTGTCGGCCTGCGCCGCCGCCATGCATGAGCGCGCGCTGGTTGCCATCCGCACGCCGCCCGACGCCAAGCTGAGCCAGGAGGAACGCGACCATGCCTTCGCCCTGCTCGACGAAGAACTGGTGCTGCGCCAGCACGTGCATGCGCTGTACCTGGACGCCGCCCGCGCCGTGCTCAAGGGCCTGGGCCAGCCGCAGCAGCATGTGCTGGCGCTGACCGCCGACGCGACCGAAAAAATCCGCAAGATCACCGCGATCGCCAATGTCACCGGACTGGTCGCGTCCGTGGTGGCACTGGCCGGCGCGGCGGCCAGCGGCGTGCCCGGCACGGTCTCGCTCGCGCTCAAGAATGTGCAAGACCATATCAAGGCGGTCAAGGGGCAGTAGCCCAACCCGTGTAACGGACCCGTGTAACGGACCCGTGTAACAGACCCGTGTAACGGACGCGCGAAGGCGGCACGCTGCGTGCGCGTGCGCGGGTATTCAGCGCCGCGCGAACGCGCTACACTCGATATCAGCACGCGCGCGTCCAGGTGCAGTGACGCGGCCGTGCCAACATTCACTTTCCCGAGCGTCATCATGAATGGACTGGAACCAGGGCAGCTTGCGCTCCTCAAAGCCGTCCTCGAACAGCGGCTGGCCGACCTGGCGCGCCACGATGGGGCCGAGGTGCTGTCCGGCCCGCGCGACCTGGCGGTGCAGGAGGTCGAAACCTCGCCCGCCGACAAGGCTACCGTGCGCCTGCTCAACGACCTGGCGCTGGAAGCGGCCGGCCACCACGTGGCGCAACTGCGCACGCTGCGCCAGGCGCTGGCGCGCATCGAGGATGGCAGCTACGGCGAGTGCGAGGAATGCGGCAGTCCGATCGGCTTTTCGCGCCTGCAGGCGCGCCCGGAAGCGCGGCTCTGCATTGCCTGCCAGACCCGCGCCGAGAAGCGCTGACGCGCTCAGACCATGTGCTGCCCGCCGTTGATGGCGATATTGGCGCCCGTCACGAAGGCCGCCTCTTCCGATGACAGATAGGCGACCAGGCCCGCCACTTCCTCCGGTTCGCCCAGCCGTCCCACGGGAATTTGCGGCAGGATGCGGCTCGTCATCACCTCGTCCGGCACCCCGGTGACCATCTTGGTGCGCAGGTAGCCGGGCGAGACGGTGTTGACGGTGACGCTATGGCGCGCCATTTCCAGCGCCAGCGCCTTGGTGAAACCGTGCATCGCGGCCTTGGCCGCGGAATAGTTGGTCTGACCGAAGGCGCCCTTTTGCCCGTTAACCGAGGAAATATTGATGATGCGGCCCCAGCCCTGGGCAATCATCGGCTCGATCACCTGCTTGGACAGGTTGAAGACGCTGTCGAGATTGGTGCGCATGACCTCGAGCCAGTCGTCATGATGCATCTTGGCCAGAGTGCGGTCGCGTGTGATGCCGGCATTATTGACCAGCACATCCAGGCGCCCCTGTTCGGACAAGAGTTTTTGCACCATCCATTCACTGTCGGCAAAGTCGCCCACGTCGGCCTTGTAAGCGGTGAAGCGATAGCCTTCATCGCGCTGCGCCGCCAGCCAGCCCTCAGGCGAACTGTTGTTTGGCGAATAGGTCGCCGCCACGCTGAAGCCGGCCCGATGCAGGCGCTGGCAAATTGCTGTTCCCAAACCTCCCATGCCCCCGGTTACGAGAGCCACTCTTTTGATTTCCATCATGCTTTCCTGTCATCGTGGTGAAGTCCGAGCCCAAGTCTAGGGCGCTTACCGTGCGCAACATTGAGCAATATCAAAGCTTTGGGAAAGATGGTTTAAGATGATGGATATCAAGTCCATCGAGACAGGAGCATTCATGGGGTATCAGACCATCCTCGTCCACGTTGACGACAGTCCGTCCGCGTACGCGCGCATCGGCGTGGCGATCGCGCTGGCAAACAGTGGCGGCGGCCACCTCATCGGCATGGCCCCGACCGGGGTCGCGCGCACCCTTCTTCCCAGCCTGCCGCCCGGCCAGAGCGACCCCACCCTGTCGCTGCACCTGGGTTTCCTACGCGAGCAGGCGCAGCAAGCGCTGGCCGCCTTCACCCAGCGTTGCGAGGCGGCCGCGGTGGCGTCGCACGAGGCGCGCGTGATCGACGATGACGCCGGCGGCGGCCTGTGCCTGCATGGCCGGGTGGCCGACGTGATCGTACTGAGCCAGTCCGATCCGGACCAAGGCGGGCCCGGCCTGCTGGCCGACCTGCCCGCCTATGTGGTACTGCACTCCGGCAAGCCGGTGCTGATGGTGCCGTTTACGGGCGAGCGCGTCAGCGTCGGGCAGCGCGTGCTGGTGTCGTGGGATGCCAGCCGCGAGGCGGCGTGCGCGCTGCAACTGGCGCTGCCGCTGCTGCGCCAGGCGGTCGCGGTCGACCTGGCGGTGTTCGATACCGGCCCCGCCAGCCACACGGCGGCCGACGCGCGCGCGGCCGATCCGCGTCCGTGGCTGGCCCGGCATGGCGTGCATGCCAATTTCGCGGTGCACGCGCTGGCGCACAAGCGCCAGCAAGTGGGCGAAGCGCTGCTGGCGCTGGCCGCCCGGAAAAATGCCGACCTGCTGGTGATGGGCGCCTACGGCCACTCGCGCGTGCGCGAAACCATCCTGGGCGGGGTCACGCGCACCTTGTTCGAGTCGATGAGCGTGCCGGTGCTGATGGCGCACTAAGCCGCGTCAGTGCCAGTCGAGTTCGCGGATGCGCGAGACCTGGCGCCGCACCATGAGCGACCATAGCTGCTGCGCCAGGGTCAGGTCGGCGCTCATGCGGCGCGGTGGCGCCAGCGCCAGTTCGCAGTCGCGGTCGGACCATTCCTCGAAGCGGATGGCGCCCCCGCGGCTTACCTCGATCACATACATCAAACCGTCGTCGTAACCGAAGCGCAGGGCCGCGCTGGCCGGTTCGGGGGCAGACTCGGGCGGACCGTTGCCCTTGGCCCCGGCCTTGGCCTCGGCCTCGGCCTTGGCCTTGGACCTGCCCCGGGTCTTGCGCGGCGCTGCGTACAGCTCGGCCAGAACGGCCGTCAGCTGCGTCTCGGTGGGCGCGGCGATGTCGCGTCCGTCCATGCTCGTCAGGGTGAGCCAGGCTTGGTTCATGGTCGCGTCCTCCCGTCGGCACGCAGCCACCGGCGCGGATGCGCTGGCTGGACTGGTACATGGATGCACTATGTAAAGAGCATAATACCGAAAAACCCCGCGTTGGGAAGCGCTATCTGAACGCTGTTGCAGGCAGCATGAAAGGTAAACAAAATGCAAACGCGCCGCCGGGCACGAAGGCCGGGCGGCGCGCTTCCCGTCGGCGATGAACCGACAGCGGCGTCAGGCGCTGCTTACTGCACCAGCACCGGCAAGCTGAGCGGATCGAAATCGGTCCAGTCGCCACCTTCGATGGTGCCCTTGGCGCGCTCGATATGGTGCGAACCGAGCTTGCGAAGCACGTCGATGGCGCGCGCTTCCTGGTCCGGCTGGTCGGCCGCCACGGCGATCAGCATGCCGGACTGGCGCGGTTCGTAACGGTTTTCATTGCTACCCTCTTCCTTCTCGCCGGCATCCTTCATTTTAGACAGGCTGAACAGCGAGCCGACGTGCGCGCCGACCAGGCCGCCCACGATCGGACCGGCCGGACCGGTGACAAAGGCGGTGGCCGCGCCCACGGCCACGCCGACGGCGCCACCGGTGGCCGCGCCTTGCAGCACGCCTTCCGGGGTTTCCTTGGCGCCCGGAGACTGGAGATGATCGCCGCCGATCGGGGTCTGGTCATGCTGACCCGGCTGGTTCAGGAAAAAGGCGGAAATGCGATCTTCGGAAAATCCGGCGCGCACCAGCTCGCGGCGCGCGTGATCGATCTCGTCCTGAAGTTGAAAATGACCTGCAACGATGGTAGACATGCTGTACTCCTCCTGCATTAATGATGGTGCCAGCATGCCCCAGTGCGTCCCTTTCCTCTGTACGCAAACGCACCTAAGGCCGGGGCGCAACAAAAAGAAATCTTTCCCTCCCGTTCGGTAAATATTTCTCCGTATAATATAAATCGACGGTACGGCGGCTTGGTTCGCCTGCCTGGCAAGACCCAGCACGCTCGCAATCTTTATTGAAAGACGCTGATGGAATTGGACACTGCGCATCCCTTACGATCGAGTCCCGCCGCCGCCGCGGTCCTGTCCGCGTGTACGAACGGCGTGCTGCTGGTCGATGCCAGCGTCGCCGGCTTTCCCATCCTCGATGTCAACCCCGCCTTTTGCCAACTCAGCGGCCGCACGCCGGAGCAACTGATCGGCACCAGCGCCATCGTGCTTGGCAGCGCCGAAGATAGCGAGCCTGGCGGACCCTTCGGCGCGGCGCTGGCGCAAGTGGCCGCCGGCGGCGCCAGCGCATCGCTGCTGCTGCGCGTGGGCGGCGCCAGCGGCAGTGCTCCCTGGTGCCGGTGGACCATCAGCGCGGTGCCGGGCGAAGGTGAAGGCGCCACCCCGCGCCAGCTGGTCTGCATTGCCGAGAACGTCAGCGAGCTGCACGAACAGCAAGCCCTGCTGGCCCATCTGTCCACCCACGACGCCCTCACCGGCCTGGCCAACCGCAGCCTGTTCAACGAGCGCCTGCATGCGGCCATGGCGCGCGCCCGGCAGCACGCGGACGGGGTGGCCGTGCTGTGCCTGGCGCTGGACGGCTTTAACCTGATCAACGAAAGCCTCGGCTACGTGGCCGGCGACCAGTTGCTGATCAGCGTGGCCATGCGCATCCAGGGCTGCATGCGCCCGCAGGACACCTTGTCCCGCCACGGCGGCAACGAGTTCGTCCTGGTGCTCGATGAGATCGAGAGTACCGCGCAGGTGCAGGCCGTGTGCGAGCACATCGTGCGCGTGATCGGCGCACCCTTCCCCGTGATCGGCCAGAGCCTGCACGCCGGCTGCAGCATCGGCATTGCGCGCTACCCGCAGGACGCGGACGATGGCGTGACCCTGCTGCGCTACGCCGACATGGCGCTCACCCATGCGCTCGGCCTGGGCGGCAACCAGCTGCAGTTTTTCACGCCCGAGATGAACCAGCGCACCGCCGAGCGGGCCCAGATGGAAGCGGCCCTGCGCGTTGCCCTCATCGAAGGCCAGCTGCAGCTGCAGTACCAGCCGGTGGCCGACCTGCAGCTGGGCGCCATCTGCGCGCTGGAGGCACTGGTGCGCTGGCAACACCCGGTGATGGGCCTCATTCCGGCCGGGCGCTTCATCCCGCTGGCCGAAGCGGCCGGCCTGACCACCGCGCTCGGCTACTGGAGCCTGCGCCGCGCCATGGAAGACATGCTGGCCTGGCGCACGGCCGGCCTGGCGCCGGTGCGGGTGGCGATCAACATCTCGCCCAAGCAGTTCCGCGACGCCGCCCTGCCCCAGGCGGTGGCCGACGCGCTGGCGCAGTCGGGCATCGCGCCATCCCAGCTGTCGCTGGAAATCACCGAGGCGGCCCTGATGCAGGACCTGCACGCCAGCGACGCCACCCTGGCCCAGTTAAAGGCGCTCGGCATCGGCCTGACCCTGGACGACTTCGGCACCGGCTACTCCTCGCTCAACCACCTCAAGCGCTTCCCGCTCGACCTGGTCAAGATCGACTGCGGCCTGACCGGCAATATCGTCACCGGCGCCGACGATGCCGCCCTGGTCAAGACCATCATTTCGATGGCGCACCACCTGGGCATCGAAGTGGCGGCCGAGGGGGTGGAAACGGAAGCCCAGTGCGACTTCTTGCGGCGCAATATGTGCGACCAGATCCAGGGCTATTTTCTGGCCAAGCCGTGCGACCGCGAGGAAGTGGCCGGCATGCTGGCTGCGCGCCATGCGGTCCCGCCGCATCTGCTGCGCATCCAGAAGCAGCCGCGCACCCTGCTGCTGGTGGACGACGAGCAAAACATCGTCTCGGCCCTGAAGCGCCTGCTGCGGCGCGACGGTTACCAGATCCTGTCGGCCAACAGCGGCCAGGAAGGGCTCGACGTGCTGGCCGCCAACGCGGTCGACGTGATCGTGTCGGACCAGCGCATGCCGGGCATGATCGGCGCCGACTTCCTGCGCGCGGCCAAGGGACTGTATCCGGACACGATCCGCATCATGTTGTCGGGCTACACCGAACTGCAATCGGTGACCGATGCCGTCAACGAGGGCGCGATCTTCAAGTTCCTCACCAAGCCCTGGGACGACGAGCAGCTGCGCGGCCACATCGCCGAAGCGTTCCGGCTCAAGGAAATCGCCGACGACAACGAACGCCTGAACCTGGAGCTGCGCACCGCCAACCACGAGCTGGCGGCGGCCAACCGGCGCATGGAAGACGTGCTGCGCCAGAAGCAGCAGCAGATCACGCGCGACGAGATCAGCTTGAACGTGGCGCGCGAACTGCTGCAGTTCGTGCCGCTGGCGGTGATCGGGCTCGACGACGATGGCATGGTGGCCTTCGTGAACGATGCAGCCGAGCGCATGTTCCGCCAGAATGGTGCCATACTCGGCAATGAGGCTGAAATCGTCCTGCCCGAACTGTTTCCGGACGGCCTGGCCCCCAGCGGCAGCCACCAGGTCGATATCAACGGATGCTGCTACCAGGTGGTGGCGCACCCCATGGGCGCGAATTCCCAATCGCGCGGCAGCCTGATCACCATTAGCGTGTGCGAGGAAACCGAATGACGCCTGCCGAAGAAACCATCGACATCGATGACGCCAGCGAAGGCATGGTGCTGGCCCAGGATTTGCGCGACGCCGGCGGCGGCGTGCTGCTGCCGGCAGGCGCCACCCTCAGTGCCTCGTCGCTGGCCTCGCTGCGCCGGCGCGGCATCGAGCAGGTGCAGGTGGTGGGCGCCGCGCCGCCGGTCGACGAGGCGGCCGTGCGCGCCGAACGCGAACGCCAGTGCGCGCGCCTGGAACACCTGTTCCGGCGTTGCCTCCCCGCTGCGCCCGCCAGCGCCAACTCGGTGCTCTACGAGCGCCTGCTGGCCTACCGCGGGAGCTGCTGATGGCTACCTCGCTCGACGACGTCGTCAAACGCATCCGCGACCTGCCCTCGCTGTCGACGGTGGTGGTGGAACTGCTCTCGACCATGGACCAGGAAGATATCGACGTGCACGTCCTGGGCGCCAAGATCGCGCTCGACCAGTCGCTCACGGCCAAGACGCTGCGCCTGGCCAACTCCTCGTTCTACGGCATGTCATCGAAGGTGACCACCATCCACCAGGCCATTTCGGTGCTGGGCTTTCACAGCATCCGCACCCTGGTGACGGCGTGCGCGGTGACCGGCAGCTTTCCCGCCAGCGCCAGCGGCGGCGTCAATTTCCAGGCTTTCTGGCGCCATTCGGTGGCCACGGCGGTGTGCGCCAAGCTGCTGGCGGTGCACCTGAAACTCAATCCCGACACCGCATTCACGGCCGGCCTGCTGCACGATATCGGCACCCTGGTGCTGGCCACGCGCTTCCCCGCCGAGTACGCGGCCATGCTGGCTTACCGCAAGGAGCACGATTGCTACATCCTCGAGGCCGAGCGCAGCGTGATCGGGATCGACCACGCGATGGCCGGCGCGGCCCTGGCCGCCTACTGGAAGTTCCCGGCCGCCATGCAGGAAGCGGTGGCCAACCACCACCAGCTCGACAGCGCCGGTACCCCGACCCTGCCGCTGCTGATCAACGCCGCCAACGTCTTCGCGCACGCGCTCGACCTGTCCGGCGAGCAAGACGACCTGGTGCCGCCGCTGTCGCAGGCGCTGTGGGTGAGCCTGGCGCTGAGCGAAGCCGACTGCGCCAAACTGTTCCGCGATTCCGAGTCGACCTTTGTCGATATGTGCCAGATCCTCGTCACCTAGCGCGACGCGTGCCATAAAGGCCATCAACATGCCCAACCGCGAACACCCATTCCACACCAGCCTGCCCGCCAGCGCCGACGACGGCGGCGGCGGCGGGATTGCCCTGTCCGAACTGCTCGACGGCCACCCGGTGGCCACCTTCGTGATCGACCACGAGCACACCATCACGCACTGGAACAAGGCCTGCGAACACCTGCTCGGCTGGAGCACCGAAGCGATGATCGGCACGCGCAACCACGGCGTGGCCTTTTACACGCACGAGCGCCAGATGCTGTCGGACATGATCGTCTCGGGCGACGGCGCCGGCCTGGCCGCGCACCGCCAGTCGGCCCTCATTCCCGGCGCCTACGAAACCGAAGGCTTTTTCGAGAACCTGGGCGTGGGCGGGCACTGGCTGCACTTCACCGCCGCGCCCCTGCGCGACGCCTCCGGCCAGGTGGTCGGCGCGATCGAAACCATGCGCGACGTCACCGAGCGGCGGGTGGCCGAAAACGCCCTGCGGCGCGCCCACGACAACCTCGAACACCTGATCGAGAAACGCACGGCCCAATTGGCCGAAGCCAACGAACGGCTGGAGGACGACCTGCGCCAGCGCCAGATCGCCGACGCCGAACTGCGCGCCAAGCACCTCGCCCTGACCGAACTGAACGCCAAGCTGTCGATGGCCCAGGAGCAGCTGGTGCAATCGGAAAAGCTGGCCTCGATCGGGCAGCTGGCGGCCGGCGTGGCGCACGAGATCAACAACCCGATCGGCTACATCTTTTCCAATTTCGGCACCCTGCAAAGCTACCTCGACCAGCTGTTCGACATGCTGCATGTGTACCAGGAGTCGGAAACCGAAGCCAGTCCGGAAACGGCGGCCCGGCTGGCGGCGATGCGCAAGACGCTCGACCTCGATTTCCTGCGCGAAGATATTCCCGTCCTGATGAGCGAATCGAAGGAAGGCATCGTGCGCGTGCGCCATATCGTGCAAGACCTGAAGGATTTCTCGCGGGTCGACGCCAACCAGGACTGGGTGTGGGCGAACATACACGGCGGCATCGATTCGACCCTGAACATCGTCTCCAACGAGGTCAAGTACAAGGCCGACGTGGTCAAGCAGTACGGCGCCATTCCCGACATCGAATGCCTGCCTTCGCAGGTGAACCAGGTGATCATGAACCTGGTGGTCAACGCGGCCCATGCGATGAGCGAGCGGCGCGGCACGATCACGGTGCGCACCGGCACCAGCCAGGGCCTTGAAGCCGGGACCGAGGGCGAACAGGTGTGGATCGAGGTTGCCGACAACGGCGGCGGGATCGCGCGCGAAAACCTGTCGCGCATCTTCGATCCCTTCTTCACCACCAAGCCCGTGGGCAAGGGAACCGGCCTGGGCCTGTCCCTGGCCTACGGCATCATTCAAAAACACCGTGGCAGCATCGACGTCGACAGCGAGGTGGGGCGTGGCACCACCTTCCGCATCGTCTTGCCGGTGCGCCAGACCACCCAGGCAAGCGAGGAGCCCAGCCCATGACAGACAGCCTGACCGACGATCTTGCCCCACCTCCGGCCACCGTGCTGTGCGTCGACGACGAACCGAACATCCTGTCGGCGCTGCGCCGCCTGTTTCGCCCGGAAGGCTACCGGGTGCTGGTGGCCGAGAGCGGCGCGGCCGGCCTGGCCATCCTGGAACAGGAAAAAGTGGACCTGGTCATTTCCGACATGCGCATGCCGGAAATGGACGGCGCCAAATTCCTCGAACATGTGCGCCAGCGCTGGCCCGACACCGTGCGCCTGCTGCTGACCGGCTACTCGGACGTATCCTCGATCCTGGCGGCGATCAACCGCGGCGAAATCTACCGCTACATCACCAAGCCGTGGGACGACAACGATATCCTGCTGGTGGTACGCCACGGTCTCGAGCGCCATGCGCTGGAGCAGGAAAAGGCGCGCCTGGAAGCCTTGACCCTGCGCCAGAACGACGAACTCAAGACGCTTAACCAGAGCCTGGAAGCGAAGGTCGAGATCCGCACCGAAGAGCTGCGCAGTTCACGCGACACCATCCTCGAGACCAACAAAAAACTCAAAAGCAACTTCATCACCACCATCAAGATCCTCTCGAGCATGATCGAGATGCGGGGCGGGAACCTGGCGGGACATTCGCGCCGGGTGGCCGACCTGGCGCGGCGCATCGCCGTCAAGCTCGGGCTCGATGCGAACGCGACCCAGGAAGTGTTCATTGCCGCGCTGCTGCACGACATCGGCAAGATCGGGTTTCCCGACGACTTGCTGGCGATGCCGGTCAACCTGCTGGCCGGCGACATGCTGGGGGTGTTCCGCAAGCACCCGCTGCGCGCCGAGCAGCTCCTGATGCCGCTGGACGACTTGCGCGGGGTGGCGGCCTTGCTGCGCGCCCATATGGAGCGCTTCGACGGCGGCGGTTTTCCGGACGGCATAGCCGGTCCTTTGATTCCCCTCGGTGCGCGCATCCTGGCGCTGGCCTCGGACTACGACAACCTGCAGATCGGCGCGCTGCTGCAGCGCAAGGTGCTCGCGCCCGACGCCAAGCAGATCGTCTACGACGCCGTGGGCAAGCGCTACGACCCCAAGGTGGTGGCGGCATTCCGCTCGCTGATGGATGGCGACAAGGTGGAAAAAGTACGCGACCTGGCCACCGTGGCCAAGTACCTGACTCCGGGCATGACGCTATCGCGCGACCTGGTCAGCCCGGAAGGCTTCATGCTGCTCTCGGCCGACCATGTGCTCGACGAGCGCCTGATCCAGCAAGTCCAGGATTTTGAAATCAAGAACGAGGTCCGCCTGAATATCTGGGTGTGGCCTGCACCACCGAAGGAGGACTGACATGCGCCGAATTCTTTTAGTCGATGATGAAATCAATGTCCTGAACGCACTGGTACGCGCCATGCGCCAGCACCTGGAAATCGAGGACCTGCATATTGAAACGTTTACCGATCCCTTCGATGCGCTGACCCGCTGCGCCGAATGCACCTTCGATCTGGTGATTTCCGATTTCCGGATGCCGCAGATGACGGGCGTGGAATTTTTGCACGCGATCAAGGAAGTGGCGCCGGACACGGTGCGCATGATTTTATCGGCCTCGACCGAGTTCGAGACGGTGACCAGTGCGATCAACGACGCCCAGGTGTTTCGCTTTATTCCCAAGCCGTGGCAGGTGGGGGATTTACGGGAAAACATCCGCCTGGCCTTCGAATACCGCGATTCGCTGCGCAAGCAGCACCAGCTGGCCGACCGCCAGCGCGTGCAGGAGGGAACCCTGAGCAAGGAGGAACTCGCGTTGCGCAAAATGGAGGAAGAGGAACCGGGGCTGCTGAAGGTGAAGTGGGGGCCGAACGGGGAAATTATCATGTAGCTACCAGCCCCGTGGGTTCTGGCAGTGCCAGAGCCGGCACGGCTGCGACCCGGGAAACCGGGCCTATGCCGCCGCGCCAGCCATCCCCGGCTCCGCCCCTGGCGACACCGCCGCCGGCGGCACCACCGGCAAGCGCACCGTAAACGTGGTCCCCTCCCCCGGCGTCGAGGCCACTTCGATCCGTCCACCGTGCTTGTTCACGATCCCGTACGATAGCGACAAGCCCAGACCGGTGCCGCTGCCCACCGGCTTGGTGGTAAAAAACGGCTCGAAAATCCGGTTCAGATGCTCTTGCGCGATTCCGCAGCCGGTGTCGCTCACCGCGATCCACACCCAGTCGTCTTCGGCGCCGGTGCGGATCGTGATCACGCCCTTGTCCTTGATCGCATGGCCGGCATTGACCAGCAAATTCATGAACACCTGATTGAGCTGCGACGCCAGGCAGGTCACCGGGGGCAACTGCCCGTACTGCTTGTCCACCGTGGCCTTGTACTTGATCTCGTTGGAGACGATATTCAGCGTGCTGTCGAGCCCGTGATGGAGGTCGGCCACCTGCCATTCATTCTCGCCCACATGCGAGAAATCCTTGAGCGCCTGCACGATATCCTTGACCCGCTTGAGTCCATCCATCGACTCGCGCACCAGGTCGGTCGCATCGTCCTGCAAAAATTCCAGGTCGGCGCTCTTGCCGATCTGGGCGATGGCCTTGGCCAGCGCCGGCGGCGGGCTGTGCGCGGCAATGGCGGCATCGTACTCGCGCACCACGCCGAACAGGGTCGCCACATACTTTTGCAAGGTGCCCATGTTGGAATTGACGAAGCCGACCGGATTGTTGATCTCGTGCGCGATGCCGGCGGCCAGCTGGCCGATCGACGCCATCTTTTCCGACTGCAGCAACTGGTTCTGCGCTTCCTGCAAACGCCCGATCAGCAACTGCTGTTCCTGGCCCTTGCTGTAGAGCGCCTCTTCCATGGTCTTGCGGATCGTGATGTCGGTGAGCGCGCCGATCACTTCGAGCGGCGCGCCCTGCTCGTCGCGGATCAGGCGCAAGGTGTCGTGCATCCACAGGTAGCCGCCGTCGGCGGCGCGGAAGCGGTACTCGTAGGCGCGCTGGCCTTCCACGAACACCAGCGCCAGGCTGGAGAAAATCGCCGGCGCGTCGTCCGGATGAATATGGTCGAACCAGAAATTGGGATCGGCCACCATGTCTTCGGGCCGGTAGCCCAGCACATTGTAGGCATTGTTGCTCACGAATGTCATCTTGAAGTCGCCGCTGGGCACGGTGCAGTAGATGATGGCCGGGGTATTGTCGATCAGATATTGGAGCCGCACCAGGGGCGAGGCGGCGTCCGCGCCCGGCGCGCGCGCCGCGGGCGGCGTGTCGGACGTAAAGGATTCAAATTCCTCGAACTGCATCGCCATGATCGATCCCGTGGGAAAGTGCTTCAGGCAATTATGAACGAGTATTCAGGACAGCGCCACTCTCATTGCCATTGCCCGTACACGGTGCCGTAGGACGGCGGTGATTCCGGTTCGTGCCCGGCGTCCGGTTCCGGGGCGGGCGGCGCCAGCCAGGCGCGCGGGTCGACCCGGTAGTATTGCTGGAACTGGTCGAACAGTTCAGCATGGCGTTCGGCCATCTGCCAGGGCTTCTCGTAAAACGTTTCCGTGGCAACGGCAAAGAATTCGGCGGGGCTGACCGCGCCGTAGTGGTCGAGCACGCTTTGACGGCGAGACATGGCTTCGTGGCGCAGGTTGTTGAAATCGCGCGACAGCACCTCGGACCAGTTGCGGTAACTGCCCGGATGGCCGAGGAAGGGCGCGCCATTGTTGCTGCCCGATTCACTGTCGAGCTGGTGCGCGAATTCGTGCAGCACCACATTCTGGCCATCGGTCCAGTCGCCCGCGCCGCGCTGGACGTGGTCCCAGGACAACACCACGCGGCCATCGCCCCACGATTCGCCCAGCAGTTCCTGGCGCACCGGGTTCACGATGCCGGCTTCGTCGGCATGGTTGCGCGGCACCAGGAAGGCGCTCGGGTACACCAGGATGGTGTGCAACTTGCGGTACACGCGGGTGTAGCGGTTAAGCAGCAGCAGGCAAGCCTGGCCGGCGATGGTGACGCGGATTTCATCGTCCACTTCCAGCCCTTCGCAGCCGACGAATTTTTTCTGGAACAGGAATTGCTGTACCAGCCGCTGCAACTGCGCCTGCAGCTCGGGCTGCATGCGACGATAAATCGGGATATTACGTTCGAGTATGTCCAGCCACGCCGGCGGAAAAGGCTGGGCCAGCGCGCGCTTGAGGCGCCAGCCGGGATAGCTCATGCCGAGCGCGATTGCCACCATGATGGCGGTGGTCCAGAGCAGCGCTTCCATCTTGTTCCTTGTCGGGGTGGGGTACGAAAACGAGGCCCGGCGCGGCCGGGGCTTACGCCGCCTTGGGAGCGCCGAAATAGGCGTCGACCGCGTCGGCATTGCCGACCAGCTTGCCGCCGATGAACACTTGCGGCCAGGTCGACTGGCCCGACACGGCGCGCAGCACGCTGGAATTGATCTTCTGGTTCTGCATGATGTCGGTGAAGTTGAGGCCATGCGCCTTGAGCGTGGCCTTGGCGCGCGCGCAATGCGGGCAGCCGGGCTTGGAAAACACCACCACCGGTTCCGGAATCTGCACGGTCGGGTTAATGAAACGCAGCATGGTTTCGGCGTCCGACACTTCGAACGGGTCGCCTTCCTTGTCCGGCTCGATGAACACCTTCTGGATCATGCCATCCTTGACCAGCATGGAATAACGCCACGAGCGCATGCCGAAACCCAGGTTGCGCTTGTCGACCAGCATGCCCATGCCCTGGCTGAAGTCGCCATTGCCGTCCGGGATCACGGTGATGTTCTCCGCATCCTGCCCGCCTTTCCACTCGTTCATCACGAAGGCATCGTTGACCGAAATGCACATGATCTCGTCGACCCCGTTTTGCCTGAACACGGGCGCCAGTTCGTTATAGCGCGGCAAATGGGTGGAAGAACAGGTCGGCGTGTAAGCCCCGGGCAGCGAAAACAGGACAACCGTCTTGCCCTTGAACAGCTCGTCGGTGGTGAGGTCTTTCCACTGGTCGTTGGGCCTGGCCTTGAACGTCACATTCGGCACGGGCTTGCCTTCCAGCGATTCTGGCGTCGGTAACATGGGTGTTCCTTTTGGTAAGTGATTGGGACAGCAAAGCATCCCCGCACCGCCACAAGTGGGGCTGGTTCAGGGGTTTTCAATTGGTGGGGATGACAGAAAAACAGCAGACGTGCCTGTGCCGCACTGCCGCGAAGGGGAAGCGCGAAGGCGGACACGCGAAGGTGACGCGAAGGTCACGCAAAAAACGGGGGCCGGACTGCGCCAGCCCTGTCTGGACGATACGAGAGGTGAACGGACCCTTCCCTGCAACCCAACCGGGAGGTGGCGGCAGGCGCGGTGCAACCAGGCGCGGTGCAACCAGGCGCGGTGCAACCAGGCGCCGCGGGGACCGCTCAGCGCAGCATCAAGCCTGTTCTTTGGCCGACGGTGCTGCGCCGAACAGGGCGGCGACGAGCGGGTCGCGCGCCACCGGGCTGCGATTGACGCGGATGGCATAGTGGGTGTCATCAGCCAGGATATGGAAGTGACGGCCCGTGCCTGCCATGCTTTGCTCGCGCAGCCCTGGACGCTCCTTGCGCGGTGCGGCGCCTTCGCGTTTCGGCTGCACGATCGCGGCCAGGAAAGCCTTGACGCGTTCCGGATCAGGCGAGATCTGGTACACGGCCTTGCCCAGGTAGGTAGCGGTGCCTTCAATATAGCGCGCCAGTTCAATCACGCCCGCTTCGCGCAGATCGCGGATGTATTTACGCGCGCCGGACGGCGAAAACTTCAGGAACCAGGCGATTTCATCGGCCAGCATTTCGTGAGTCGACAATTCGCCGATCAGTTTCTGCATATTTTCGATGCGGCGCTGGGTGGCCGAGGTCGAACGCACGCGTTCGATCGGGGCCATCGAGATCGGGGCGCGCTCGGCTGGCTGGGGCGCTACGCGCTCGATCAGCGTAGAGTTGGCGGAAGTGTGCAATGTGGTCATGTCGCCTTGGGCCGCATTGTGGTGCTGTGTCGTTGCATGCATGTTGAGTACTCCAAGAGAAGAGATAGTCATGTCGTCCGGACCCGGTACATGTCGTTTGACAGCCTGACAATAATTCGGTTCCGCACATCTGGGTACAAGATTGCCTGCGTGGACATCGATGGTCTGTGCGCCATCGAACATTTCGCACAATTTACTTCCTATGATCATCTTTTCATCGTTGCAATTGTGATGACGGGTCCGGCTGTGTGCGTTGGCGTACAGATTCCATCAATACAACACCGTATTCTGGCCCCGTTCGCACAACATTGTGTGTGCAATGACTTCATTGACGTTCAGTCTGCCTGCCGCCCGGCACCAGACACTTATAAAAGGAAACCACCATGAAAACGACACTTCTGGCAGCACTGTTGGCAATCGCCGGTCTGACCGCATGCGAAAAAACCACTGTTAACCCACCTGCAACCGTTGTTACCCCAACCGTTGAAGTTCCGGTTGCCGTACCTGGCCCTGCCGGCGCTCCTGGCGCTCCCGGCGCTCCCGGCGCTGCCGGTACCGACGGCACTTCCGGCGCCACTGGCACCGCTGGTGCCGCAGGTACGCCAGGCACCCCGGGCGCACCAGGCATGGACGGTTCCAAGGGCGACACCGGCAAGACCGGCGGCGACACCGTGATCGTCGTTCCGGAAAAAACGAACTAATAGCCCCGGCTATTTTTCGCGCGACAACATCGCGCCGGACCAGGTTTGCGCCTGGTCCGGCGCGATTTTTGTTGGCACTCGCACAAATCGTTGTATTAAAAAGACAAGTCCACCATCACGGTGCGCTATCGAACGGTTGCATTGAACTCCCCCGCTTAATCTCAAGTCGAACGTCACACTGCCTCGCATCAGTGATGACATATCTACTGACCCATCGAATAGGAGTTCCCTGTGAACAAAATGAAAAAGACGGCCCTAGCGGCGGCGCTGTTGTGTAGCGCCGGACTGGCCTTTGCGCAAGACATCAACCCCGCGTGGTACATCCAGCCCAGCGCCAACGCGTTCAAGCCCGACCAGGATTTCGGCGTGAGCGAGCGCGACTACGGCGGCGGGCTCAAATTCGGCAAACCGCTCTCCGAAATGTGGGATGTGCAGATCGGCGCCACCCACGCCCGCGCCGAAGAAGGCCGCTACCACTATCGCCAGAGCCTGCTGGGCGCCGACGCGCTGCTGATGCTGTCGCGCCAGAACTTCCGGCCCTTCCTGCTGATCGGCGTCGGCGCCCAGCGCGACCGGGTCGACAATCCATTGCGCAGGGTCAGCAAAACATCGCCCTACGCGACCGCCGGCATCGGCTTCCAGCTGGGCATGACGGACCAGTGGTCGATGCAGGCCGACCTGCGCACCGTGCGCGGGCGCCTGCGCGCCGACGATGCGTTCGGTTTCGGCCGCAGCAACAACAAATACCTGACGATCGGTTTGAACTACGCCTTCAGCAAGCCGGCCCCGCCGGCTCCCCCGCCAACGCCGGCGCCGCCACCAGCCGTCACGCCGCCGGAGCCGGTCGCGCCACCGCCACCGCCACCACCGCCGACCCGTTTCGAAAAAGTCACGCTGACCGCCACCGAGCTGTTCGCCTTCGACAGTGCCACACTCAACGTGACGCAGACGCGCCTGGACGACATCGCCGCCGCCCTGCAGGCCGATCCGAGCATCACCGACGTCGACATTACCGGTTACGCCGACCGGCTCGGTTCGGAGCAATACAACCTCAAGCTGTCGGAGCGGCGCGCCAACGCGGTGCGCGACTATCTGGTCGCCAAGGGCATCGACGGTGCGCGCCTGAAAGCCTACGGCAAGGGCGAAGCCAACCCGCTCGTCACCTGTACCGACAAGCGGCGCGCCGACCTGATCAAGTGCCTGGAACCGAACCGCCGCGTTGAAGTCGAACAGATCACCATCGAACGACGCGTTCAATAAGCAAGGGCCGCGGCCTGTTTTTCGGGGGGGCGCGCGCCCCTCGCGCAAATTTTAGGAAGACATATGATCGAAATCAAAGAATGGGTGCCGTACTCCAAACAACTGGCGCGCGTGATGCGCTGCGCAGTCACCGAATGGTTCGCCCACCGCGCCGCCAGCAAGGGCGCGGCACTGGCGTTCTACACCCTGTTTTCGATGGCGCCGATCCTGGTGCTGGTGATTGCCATCGCCGGTTTCTTCTATGGCGCCGAAGCGGCCCAGGGGCAACTGCTCAACGAGCTCAGGGGGCTGGTCGGCAAGCAGGGCGCGGAAGCGATCCAGCTGGTACTCGCAGGCGCACAAAACAAGGAAAGCGGGATCTGGGCCACCGTCATCGCCACCGCCCTGCTGCTGTTCGGCGCGACCACCGTGTTTTCCGAACTCAAGGATAGCCTCGATGAAATCTGGGCGGTACCGGCCTCGACCGATGCCACGTGGTGGGACATCCTGCGCACGCGCCTGCTGTCGTTCGGGCTGATACTGGTGCTGGGCTTTTTGCTGATGGTCTCGCTGGTGGTCAGCGCCGCGCTGGCGGTGCTGGAAAAGTACATGAATGGTTTGTGGAAAGATGCGGCGGTGCTGCTGTCGTGGGTGTCGTGGGGGATCAGCTTCCTGGTGATCGCCACCCTGTTCGGCGTGATCTACAAAATGCTTCCGCGCATCAAGCTGTCATGGCGCGACGTGACCATCGGCGCGCTGGGGACGGCGGCCTTGTTCACCCTGGGAAAATTCGTCATCGGGCTGTATATCGGTAACAGCGGCGTGGCCAACAGCTTCGGCGCGGCCGGGTCGATGATCGCCCTGCTGCTGTGGGTGTACTACTCGGCGCAGATTTTCTTTTTGGGTGCGGAGTTCGCGCGCCAGTATGCGCTGCAATTGGGCAGCCTGAAGCACAAGCCGGATGAAGTGACCGGTGGCGGGCAGACGGCGGCGGCGAAGGTGACGCGGATTCGCTGAGCCTGTCCACATCTCAGTGATCCTTATTGACTCGCGCTATCCGAAGCATGGCGGTAAGTCGACTCGGAGATTTCGGCAAATACCATGTCATCTTCCAAATCGAATTCCACGTAACCGCTATGTTCGGTAAAGACCACCGCCTGGGAAAAAGAAGGACGCACAAGAAAGAACGCCAGCGAGAAGCGCACCGTCATGCCATAAGGCGTTCTTACCTCGACATCGCCACAAAAATCGCTCGCCATCAGACCGGCTGCCGCCAGATCCTCCGCTGGCCGGCCAAGGCGCCGTGCAAGCTCATTTAGCCAGTCGGCGAGAACGGCCGGTTGTGGCCGCAGTGTCTTCATCATCTGTCTCGTCTCCTTGAACTGACCTACTCGTAGCGCAGCGACTCCGCCGGATTGATCCGCGCCGCGCCGTAACTCGGATACAAGGTTGCCAGGAAGGCCAGCGCCACCGAGACCCCGCCGATCATGACCACATCCTGCCATTGCGGGTCCGACGGCACCGAGCTCAGGAAATAAATCTCTTTCGACAGCAGCTTGCTGCCCAGCAGCTTCTCCACCACCGGCATGATCACATCGATATTGAGCGCAAACAGCACACCCGCGGCCACCCCGGCCGCAGTCCCGATCACGCCCACCAGCGCGCCCTGCATCATGAACACCGCCATGATCGAGCGCGGCGACGCGCCCAGGGTGCGCAGGATCGCGATATCGGCCTGCTTGTCGTTGACCTTCATCACCAGGGTCGACACCAGATTGAACGCCGCCACCGCAATAATGAGCACCAGAATCAAAAACATCATGCGCTTTTGCGATTGCAGGGCCGCGAACCACACTTCGTTCTGGCGCGTCCAGTCGCGAAACATCAGATGCTCGGGCATGCTCGCCATTAATTCCTGCGCCACACGCGGCGCCTGGTGCAGATCGTGCAAACTCAGACGCAGCCCGGAAGGCAGCTCCAGCTGTTCAACTGCACGCGCATCGTCGATATGCACCAGGGCCACGCCGGAATCGAAATCGTTATGTCCCACATTGAACAATCCCGTCACCGTGAATACCTGCCGGCGCGGCGTCCACGACGTCGCGTTGCCACCCTGCGGCGCCACCAGCAGCGACAATTTGTCGCCCGCCTTCACGCTCAGCTTGTTGGCCAGCTCATAACCGAGCACGATATTGAAGCGGCCCGGCTGCAAATCGTCCAGTTTTCCGCCCTTCATGCGCTCGGCGATGGCGGACACCGTCTTTTCGGCCGACGGCAAAATGCCTTGCACCGCCACCGGCCGCATCGTCTCGTCGTACAGCAACATGCCCTGCAAGGTGACGAACGGCGCGCCGCCGGATACGGCCGGATTGCTGCGCGCCTGCGCCAGGGTCTGCTCCCAGTTCGGCAAGCCGCCACGCTCGTCGATGACTTCGATATGCGGAATCATCGACAGCATGCGCGCCGCCACTTCCTTCTGGAAGCCGTTCATCACCGACAGCACGACGATGAGCGCGGCGACGCCGAGCGCAATGCCGCTCACCGAAATGAGGGAAATGACCGACAGCATGGGATTGCGTTCGCTGCGGCGTTGCGCGCTGGTGTAACGCAGCGCGATCTGTAATTCGTAAGGTAAATTGGCGAGCATGTGTTCTTAGTATCCTTGTGCTTTCAGGCTGGCGATATCGGCATCGCCATCGTCGACCAGTCGTTCCCATCCATCAAACTTGTCCACCCCGAGGCTGCGCGACATCGACAAAAGCAGGCTCTGCCCAGGTGCGGCGCGTTGCGGCGCGAGTTGATACACCGGGTCCTCGAAGGCCTTGGCTGGCGACACGATGGTCCAGCCCATCTCCTTGAACATGGAGATCACGTCATCGAGAAACAGCGCGTTGATCAGGTTGTGATGCATCAGGATCACCTGGGCGATGTCACGGCCCTGCAGGCGCTGCGACAGGGCGCGGTAAGCCAGGGCCCGCTGGCGCACATGCGCCAGATAGACTTTCTTCAACGGCGCCAGGTCGGCCTTGCTGTTTTTGGCGAGCAGTTCGGTCAGGTAATCGTCGAGGCGCCAGTCGCTTGTATCGAGGCTCACATACGCGTTGCGGTAGCCCTGCGCGGCGAGAAACGCGCGCATGCCATCGCGCTTCCCGGGCGTGTTGCCTTCGCGCAGATACGTGAAGCGGAACCATTTCTGGTAACCCGGCAAGGAGGCGATGATCTTGTCGCAGTCCATCACTTCCTGCCAGTACTGCGCCAGGCTGATCTTGGCACTATCGAGGTCGGGATGGGTCATCGTATGGTTGCCGATGGCGTGGCCGGCCTCGCCCCAGGCGCGTGCCAGCGCATGGCCGGCGCGCTTGTCGGCGCCGTTGCCGGCGGTAACGAACAACGCTGCCTTCACTTTGTGTTTGGCGAGCGCATCGAGCATGGCCTGGTTGCGCTGCTGCGGCGACAGGCGCGGCGTTTCGGCGAGCGACGGTCCGTCATCGAAGCTGAAGGCGACCGATTGCGCGCAGGCGGCACCGGACAGCAGCCCGGCGCACAGGATGGCAGCGGCACCGCTGGAAAGCCTCACCGCGAAATTTTTAAACTGGAGCATGGACCAAGCGCACTTCTGAATTGACGATCTGCAAGCCTAACATACGGCGGCGCGGGCGCAAAGGCACGCGCCCTGCCCCGCCGTCGTCATACTCGCCCAACTGACTGGCCCAACTGAACGACCAAAATCACTCGCCCAGCAGCTCGGCCAGCACTTCCATGCCTTCGACCCGTTCAGCCACGACCTTGATCATCACCACCACCGGCACGCCCAGCAGCAAGCCCCACATGCCCCACAGCCAGCCCCAGAACAGCAGGCTGACGAACACGGCGGCCGGGTTCATCTTGGCGATCTTGCCGGTCATCCAGGTGGCGATGACGGTGCCGACCAGGGTCGCAATGGCCAGCGAGGCGCCGCTGACCAGCAGCACCATTTCCAGCGATTCAAACTGCATGAAGGCAACCAGCCCCGTCAGCGCGGTGATCAGCAGCGGACCGAAGTACGGCATGATGTGCATCAGCCCGGCAAAAATGGCCCAGGCGCCCGCATTTTCCAGGCCCAGCGCGCGCAGGGCGACCCACATCATCAGCGCCAGCAAGGTATTGGTAACGAGCAGCATGAACATATAGTTCTGGATCGAGCTGTTGATATCGTCCAGGATGTGCACGGTGACCTTCTTGCGGCTCAATGACGGCCCGGTCAGCTTGACCAGCTTGCGCTTGAAGGTATCGCCCGCAAGCAGCAGGAAAAACACCAGGAACACCACCATCGTGGCCTGGGTGATGAAGCCGATGAACCCCATCGAGCCGGCCAGCACCCAGTCCATGATCTTGAAGCTGCCCCCGGCTGCGGCGGCGGCCGGCACTGCCTTGCGCGCCGACGGGCGCTGCCCGCCCACGCTGGAGGTGGCCTGTTCTATCTGGGAAGCGGCTGCCTGCATCTGCTGGATCGTGCTCGGCTGCCCGCCGCTGGCGTTGGTCAGCAGGCGCGTGACTTTCTGCGTGATCGTAGGTAATTCATCGATGATATTGAAAAATTCGCCCTGCACCCGGTTCAGCACGCCGCCCATCACGACCAGGATGGCGACCGTGACGATGGTCGCGCCGAAGGCGCGCTTGATGCGCAGCCGCCGTTCGAGCCACAGGACCACGGGATTGAGAGTGTAGGCGATGAAAATCCCGAGCAGGAGCGGGACCAGGAATTTTTGCGACCACTGCAGCGCGTAGACAAAGGCAATCGTCGCGATGATGCCCAGCGCCAGCCCGCGCGCGTTGACATGGATCGGGATGCGCAAGGTTTGCGCGGCGCTCGAAATAAGGGGATCGTGCTGCTCCGCGCCGGGATCGGCGGGGGGTGCCTTGACGGCGGCGCTCTCTACGGAAGGAGCGGGATTTTCATTGGCGGGGGCCGGAATCGGATCTGCAAGCTGCATAAAATCTTCACATTATAGTGCCGGCGCCACAGGCCGGCCACTGCGGGCCAGCCTGAAGAGCTCAGCTTACTTCACACGTACGTCGTTCTTTACCGATACTACACCCTTCACGCCGCGTGCCACATCGGCAGCTTTGGTGGCATCGGCTGGATCCGCCACGAAACCGGACAGTTGCACGTCGCCCTTGAAGGTTTCAACGTTGATTTCCGACGCCTTGAGCGTTGGGTCGTTGAAGATCGAAGCTTTGACCTTGGCGGTGATCACGGTGTCATCGATAAATTCGCCGGTGCCTTCTTTGGTGGCAGTCGAAGCGCAACCTGCCATGGTGGCAACGAGGGTGGCGGCAAACAGCATGGACGACAGACGTTTTGCGATTTTCATGGTGGACTCCTTGGTGGGTGGTTCAAAAAAGATGCTCGATGTGAGCTATTGCAGGACGGCTTTACTTCCCGTACTGCGATTTTGCGGCTGAGACACAAGTGTCCTTGGCCGCTCCGGCGAACGCGTCGCACTTTTCGAGCGCGACTTTGTACTCGGCCGTTCGTTTATCGTCGCGCGCATCGGTGCGCGCTTCGATCGCTTTCTTGTCGGCCCTGGCGTCGGCCTGGGCCGCGATCAGGGTCGCTTTTGCCTGTTGGATGCAGACATCCTTGTCGTTGCCCGTCAATGCCTTGCACTTGACCCTGTCGAGGTCGTAGTTGGCGGCGGCAATCTGCAGGCGCGACTGGGTGTAAGCCTTGAGCGTGTTCTTGTAAATGGCCGTGGCTTCTTCCACGCTGCGCACGCGCGCCACCTTGGCTTCTTCCACGCAGACCTCTTTCGGGTTGCCGGTAATGGTGTCGCAGCGCGCGCGTGCCACCTTGTAAGCGGCGCTCGCCGCATCCCTGGCCTGGCTGTACGCCGCTTTCGCTTCCGGCGTGGCCGCGCTGGCGACCAGTGAGGCCGACATCAGGAAGGCGCCGATCAGGGCTGGGGTGACTGCTCGCTTCATCTTGCTTTTCTCCAGTGACAATACATCGCTGAGCTACGTTTTACGGGAAGTGCGCCAACACATCTGTACGCTGGCGAACACAGCGAGATTAGTGGCAAAAACCCAACAGTTTGATGCGAACCCAAGCGCAGCAGACTGGGTGCGGCAGCGCACAGACCCCGGGGTTGTTGCTGATTATGCTGGCTCTACACTTTGTCAGGAGAACAACATGAAATCGACTCAGACTATCGCAGCACTCGTGGTCGCCGCGTCTGCCGTTCTCGGCGGTTGCGCCAGCACGACCCAGCCGGCCAACAATGGCAGCTACAGCAACCCGGTATCGGCCTCGGCCGGATACGGCACCATCGAATCGATCCAGGTCACCCGCAGCGAAGGCCAGACCAACGGTACCGGCGCGGTTGTCGGCGGCATCGTCGGCGCGCTGGTCGGCAATCAGGTCGGCAGCGGTAGCGGCCGTACCGCGGCCACGGTGGCCGGCGCAGTCGGCGGCGCCGTCGTCGGCAACAAGGTCGAAGCGAACCGCAATGCGGGCAGCGGCCAGGATCTGTACCAGATTAATGTTCGCCTCGAAAATGGCGAAACCCGCACGATCGTGCAGGACAGCGTGTACGACCTGCGCGTGGGCAACCGCGTGCGTCTGGTCGATGGCCGCGTCTACCGTTACTAATTTCACCGTACTACCCACCCACTTACAATAAAACACGAACTGCCCGCCAGCTCGACCACCTTTAAGGAGCCCACCATGGGTACCATTCTTCTCGTTATTCTCATTCTTGCGCTGATCGGCGTCCTTCCTACCTGGAACCACAGCCGCAGTTGGGGATACGGCCCAACCGGCATCACCGGCCTGATCGTCATCGTACTGATCGTGCTGCTCATCACCGGGCGCCTGTAAGAAGTCGACTAACCGGCGCCGCGTGCGCCGGTTTTTTTTTGCCCCACCGCCCCACCATATCGCATCATAAGAAAAGGAGCTGCCATGAGCCAGCCTGTTACCAACGCGCTGCCAAGCGCATCGCGCAACACCGCCATCCAATTTTCGCGCGCGCTGCGCGCGGCCCTGGCCACCGCCTGCCTGATGGGCATGAGCCTGGCCCACGCCCAGATGGCGCAGACATCGACCGACCAGAATGTGCCGGCCGCCACCGCGCGCCAGCAAGCGGCCGAAATCGCCCGCGGCGACCCCGCGCGCTGGTCGCGCGAGGATACGACCCCGGATGCGCGCCTGCGCACCCTGCGCAAGGAAATGGGCGCGGCCCTGCAGGAAGCCAAAGGCGCTTGCCGCGCCCTGCCCGCCGCCGAACGCAGCGCCTGCAACAAGGAAGCGCAAGCGAACTATCAGAAAGACATGGCCGGCGCGCGCGCCCGGGCAGCCGCGGGCGGCTGACCGGCGCCGTCATTGTCCTTACGCCGCGGCAGCGACCCAGTCGTCCTGCTCCGGCGGCAGTTCGTGCACTACCACGGCCGTCTCTTCGGCCACCATCACCAGCCACCCGGCATGCTTGAGCGCACGCAATGCATCGCGATAGCCCTGCTCCCAGCGCCACTCGATCGATCCCTTGGAAAAATTGACGTCCTTCGACGCCATATGCCAGTCGTGGCCCGCATAGGGAATCCGCACGATGTGCAAGGTGGCGTCGCAGCCCAGCGCTGCCAGTTCGCGCCGGTCGTCGTCGCTGCGCTCGGCCTCCGGCAAGCGCGCGTACAGCTGGCGCAGCTTGTGCTGCAGCGCGTGGGTCGCGCTGTAGTCTTCGATATGGCGTTTCGAGCGCGAGGCGTACGTCACATCCTTCTGGCGCGTGCTCACTTCATCCATCGTCACCGGCACCTCCCCTTCGGCGCTCCACAAATCGACCATGAAGCAGATCGTGTCGCCGCCGGGCAGCTCGCGCAGCACCGATTCGAGCGGGGTATTCGAGTACAGGCCGCCGTCCCAGTACAGTTCCTCGCCGATGCGCACCGGGGCGAACGCCGGCGGCAGGCTGCCGCTGGCGCGCACATGGTCGGCGCACAGCTGCCCGCTCTCGCTGTCGAAATGCGCCAGTTCGCCGGTGCGCACATTGACCGCGTTCACGGTCAGGCGCATGCCGCCCTCGGCGTTGAGGTAGTCGAAGTCGACCAGTTCCTTGAGCGTGTCGCGCAGCGGCAAGGTGTCGTAGAAAGACGCTTCTTCGGGCGCCACCGTCATCCCATAGGGAAATCCGCTGAACGGGCGCGGCGAGAAAAAGCCCGGCACCCCGCGCATGACGGTGTCGAAGGTGTTGAGCCAGATATTCGAGCGCCGCTGGCGGTCGTCGACCCGCGCCATGTCCAGCATATCGGGATGCGACACCCGGTCCCAGAAAGCCTTGACCTTTTCCAGCCGCACCGATTGCTCGTTGCCGGCGATCAGCGCGGCATTGATGGCGCCGATCGAAGTGCCGACGATCCAGTCCGGCACCAGATTGTGCTCGTGCAGCGCCTGGTACACCCCGGCCTGGTAAGCGCCCAGGGCGCCGCCACCTTGCAAAACGAGAACAATACGTAGCTTGTCGGGATTGAGTTTGTTAATGTCTGTCATGGGATAGCCGGAATGAAAAGATGAATCGAGTATAGAGGAAATAGATTCGGGGAAAAAAAGACGGCGTCGAATCCGAAGATTACGACGCCGCTCAAGCCCCACCATATTTTTCCGTTCTTGTTGCAAGGCCGGGTTCGCTTGCCCGGCATGGTCACCAACCAGTTCACAAGGTCTGCGCGTCCCGCGTGCGGCGTTGCTGCAGGTACCAGACCACGCCGCCCACCACCGCGGCCACCCCGAGCGCCGGCTTGATCAGCCGGCGCCGCGTGATGAAACCGACGATGGTCGCCGCGTACGGCATGATCGACGCCACGCTGATGCCGGTCGGGTGCAGCACGGCGTCGATCCGCGAGCGGACCGCCCAGGTCGCATGGTCCAGCGCCGAGTGAAACAGCACATCGGGACGCGAGTCGTGCTTGATCTGGGCCTTGGCATGGGCAATGCCGACGCGGTAAAAGTCGCCCTGGCGCAGCAGGCGCGCCTTGCGCTCAGACACCGAATCGGCCTTGGCCCCACCCTTGTCCGGGGTTTTTTCGAGCCCGATAATGTTATCCATCGTAATCCTCCCGTCTGAATGGCCGCTTACAGCAGCATGTCACGATCGTTCTTGAGTTCGTTCATGGTCTCGGGGAAAGCCAGCTTGCCCTCTTTGAGCATGGCCTTGGCCTTGACCACGAGGCCGATCGTCACGGCGATGAACACGGCAAACATAAGCAGGAGGATTTTCCAGCCCATGCTTTCCCAGGCGAGCGCGACGATTGTCGCGGTGCCGTAGGCCAGCGCGAACATGGCGCACAGCACTGCCAGCGAAAAGATCACCAGCAGCTCGAGGACATGATTGCGCACTTCGGACAACTCGAGTGCCGCCAGTTCCACGCGCGACACCACGAGTCCGAAGATATTTTTTGCCAGCCCTGTCAGGCCGCCCATCAGGCCGGGGCCATGCACTGCAGCAGTTGTTTTGTCCATGGCTTCTCCCGGCTAGAATTATTTACGGCCCAGGATCACGCCGACCAGCAAGCCGACGCTGGCTGCTGCAGCGATCGTGCGCCATGGGTTGTCCTTAACATAGACATCGGCGGTGTGCGCCAGTTCCTTACCTTTGACGATGGCTTGACCTTGCACTTGCGATGCCTTGCCCAGCGCTACGTCCAGCATTTCCATGCCGCGTGCGCGCATGTCTTCGGCTTTCTCGCCGGTCAGTGCGGCCGCTGCGGACAGCAGGGTCTGTGCATCCTTGACCAGGGTTTTGACATCGGTCTGGACTGCGTTCACATTGCCGTTCAGGTTGGCCGAGCCGTTGGTGCGGGTATTGGTATCTAACATGATGAACTCCAGTGGTGGGTTGAAAAAAATCTGAAAAGTGCTTCTCTTTTTGCTCTTAATGCGCCAGCAGATCGCGCATGTCGTCTGCGTGCTCTTCTTCGACCGCCATGATGCTGATCAACAGATGCTTGGTGGTCGGGTCCTTGTCGCCAATGGCGGCAATCATTTGCCGATACGACTCGATCGCCACGCGTTCGGCGATCAGGTTCGAGCGGATCATGGCTTGCACATCGTCCGAATCGTCGTACTCGGCGTGGCTGCGCGCGGTCAGCGTGGCCGGATTGAAATTCGGCGAACCGTTCAGCTGGACGATGCGTTCGGCCAGCGAGTCGGCGTGTTCCTGCTCCTGCTGCGCGTGCTCGAGGAACTCGGCCTTGATCGGGCCGTTGCCCACGCCGCTGACGGTGTAGTAGTGGCGCTTGTAGCGCAGCACGCACACCAGTTCGGTGGCCAGCGCATCGTTGAGCATGTTGATGACCGCTTCACGGTCTGCGGCGTAGCCGTCCGTCACGGCGCCGTCGTCCAGATTGGCGGCTGCCTGGCGGATGGCTTGCACGTCGAATCCGTGCGCCAGTGGCTTGGTGGTTTGTTCCATGATGATTCCTTAAATATCTGTTGCGATTGTGTTCGTATTAACGGCGCGGGGCGATCGCCGCGCCTTCGTTCGACAGCACGATTTCCACGCGGCGGTTCATCTGGCGGTTGCCGGCCGTGTCATTCGCGGCGACCGGGAATGCTTCACCGTAAGCGCGCATGGCGACGCGGTCGCGCGCGATACCCATGTCGACCAGGGCCGCGCGCACGGAGGTGGCGCGGCGCTCGGACAATTGCTGGTTATGCGCGCTGCTGCCGGTACTGTCGGTAAACCCTTCGACCAGCACGGTGCGGTTCGGGTTCTGTGCCAATGCATCGGCCAGCTTGCGCAGGGTGGCCTGGCCGTTCGGGGTCAGGTTGGCCTGGTCCACGCCGAACAGCACGTCGCCGATCGTGATGATCAGGCCGCGTTCGGTTTTCTTCGCTTGCAGGTCTGTCATCAGCGCTTCGAGCTGGGCGGCGCGGGCCTGGGCTTCGCGGGTCTGGGCTTCGGCGGCGGCGACCTGGCCTTGCGCGGCGGCAGCCTGGTTCTGGGCGGCGGCGGCATCAGCGTTGGCGGCGGCGGCGGCGGCCTTGGAGGCGGCGGCATCCATCTTGGCGCGGTCCGCTTCGGCGGTGCGCGCTTCGAGGCGCACGGCGTCGCGCTGTTTGCCGGAAGCGGCGATATCGGCCTCAGCCTGCTTCTGTTTGGCTACTTCTTGTGCGGTGGCGATCTTTTGCTTGGCCAGGTAGGCCAGCTTGTCGATCTGCTCCAGGCTATCCTTGCGGGCGGCGGCGGCGTTGGCTTGTTCCAGCGCTTCGCTGGCCTGCTTGAATTCCAGCGGTGCGAAGGTCGACACGCGCGAATTGTTGTTGGCGGCGACGAAATCGCCACGGGCCTGGTCCAGCAACGGGGTGGTGGTCGGCACGCTGCTGCATGCGCCCAGCGCGAGGACGGAGGCGAGGATGGCGGACTTGATCAATGTATGTTTCATGGAGGTGTTTCCTTTTCTTGTCGTAGCGCACTTGGCGCGGTAATCAATCGTTTTCTTGTGCTCTGGGTGGTACTGTGCGCGGACCGGTCGGCCTGCGCTGCCGCTGTGAGGGCGCGCGGCGTCAATCTGTTTTTATTGTTGTGGCTTGTTGGCGCGGTCGACTTCTTCGCGCAGCACGCGCAGGTCGTCCTGCAGCGCGTTGGCGGCGGTGGTGGCCTTGGTCGAATTGGCCTTGCTCTGTGCCAGCTTGGCGTCGGCCTGGGCTTGGGTCGCCAGTTCGCGTGCCAGCTTGTAATCCTTGGCGGCCAGGGCTTCGTTGGCGCGCATCATCTTGGCGCGGGCTGCATTGATTTCTTCAGGAGCCAGGTCGGCGGCGCCGGCGCTCACTGCGTTTTCAACCGCGTTCTTCGACACGGCCACATCGGCCGTTGCCGGTGCTTTTTGCGAACTGGCGCAAGCGGCCAGTGTCATAACCAGTGCGGCGCAGAGTACTTTACTGACGTGAGTCTTGATTTGTGCATTCATCGGGTTTCTCCATGAGGTGTAATGATGTCGTGATAACGTTATAAGCTGATTTATTGGCAAGTTCGGTTCGCTGCCGCACATAGCAAATGTTTTGCGCGCAATGGCACTTCCGACCGTGCGCTAACGTACACAAGAGCACTACCCTTATCGCTTAAGCTGCTCCTACTTTCACCAGAAGGATAGTCATGAGTCAAGCCGCCCCGATCCCTTCCGGCCGCACCCCGCTCGCGCGCCGCACCAAAATCATTCTCGCCATCCTTGCCGTGCTGGTGGCCATTGCCGCCATCGCGCTGGCCATCCTGCTCACCTACGACTGGAACAAGGCCAGGCCCTGGCTCAATGCCAAGGCCAGCGAAGCGATCGACCGCCCGTTCACGGTGGCGGGCGACCTCAAGCTGAGCTGGGAAAAACCGGCCACCGTCATGGCCGAGCGCGACCGCACCTGGCGCGACCTGGTGCCCTGGCCGCATCTGGTTGCCAACGATGTTCACGTCGGCCAGCCCGAGGGCATGGGTGCGCCCGGCGCAGAGGCGGGCGACATGGCCAGCGTGAAGCAGTTTTCGTTTTCGCTGAACCCGTTCGCGCTGCTGCACAAGACCATCGCCATTCCCGTGCTGCGCTTCGACGCGCCGGCGGTCGACCTGCGCCGCACCAAGGATGGCAAGAACAACTGGACCTTCCACCAGGAAGACAAGCCGGCGCGCTGGAAGCTCGACCTCGAACGGGTGATCTTCACCAAGGGCGTGGTCAAGTTCAACGATGCGGTGGAAAAGATCGACCTGACGGCCGACGTCGACACCGTCAACGCCGACCCCGCCTACGGCATCAGCTGGAAGCTGCGCGGCACCTACAATGGCGGGCCGGTCACCGGCGGCGGCAAGGCTGGCGCGGTACTCTCGCTCAAGCAGCAGACCACGCCCTACCCGGTGCAGGCCGACCTGCGCGTGGGCAAGACCCACATCGAAGTCGAAGGCACGGTCACCAAGCCGACCAAGCTGGCGGCGCTCGACCTGCGCCTGAAGCTCTCCGGCGCCAGCATGGCGCGCCTGTATACGCTGACCGGGGTGCTGCTGCCGGAAACGCCGGCCTTTCGCACCGAGGGCCGCCTGACCGGCGAGCTGGGAGAAACCAGCAGCCTCTGGGTCTACGACAAATTCACCGGCAAGGTCGGTTCCAGCGATATCGCCGGCCGCCTCGCATACCGGACCGGCAAGCCGCGCGGCAAACTGAGCGGCAGCGTATCGTCGAAATTGCTGCAGTTCGCCGACCTGGGGCCGCTGGTCGGCGCCGACTCGAACGCCAGCAAGGAAGCGCGCGGGGTCGACGCGGTGCAGCCGGCCGGCAAGGTGCTGCCGGTCGAATCGTTCCGCACCGAACGCTGGAGCGCCATCGACGCCGACGTGCGCTATGCCGCCGAGCGCATCGTGCGCGAAAAGCAGCTGCCAATCAGCAAACTGAACACCCACCTGATCCTCAAGGATGGCGTGCTCAACCTGGCACCGCTGAACTTCCAGATGGCGGGCGGGAACATGACCTCGACCATCAAGCTCGACGGAAGCGGCAAGGGCAAGCAAGCCATCAAGGCCACCGCCAGGGTCAGCGCGCGCCACATCCGCATCAAGGAACTGTTTCCGTCGATTCAGGAAATGAAAGCGACCGTCGGCCAGATCAACGGCGACGCCCAGTTGTCCGCCACCGGCAATTCGGTCGCCTCCCTGCTGGGCGCGTCCAACGGTGAAATCAAGGCGCTGATCGATGAAGGCACGGTCAGCAAGATGCTGCTCGAACAGATGGGCCTCAATATCGGCAACATCGTGCTGACCAAATTATTCGGCGACAAGCAGGTCAGGCTCAATTGCATGGCCACCGATTTCCAGGTCACCAACGGCTTGATGCAGACGCGCACCTTTGTCGTCGATACCGAAGAGGCGGTCATCACGGCCGAGGGCACCATCAACCTGGCCAACGAACAGATGGACCTGACCCTGAACCCCAAGACCAAGGGCTTGCGCATCTTTTCGCTGCGCTCGCCCCTGCATGTGCGCGGCAGCTTCTCCAAGCCCGACGTGAGCGTCGACAAGGGCGTGCTGGCCCTGAAAGCGGGCGGCGCGGTGGCGCTCGGCCTGGCGGCGCCGGCGGCCGCCCTGCTGCCCCTGGTCAACACCGGACCGGGCAAGGACAGCGGCTGCGCGCGCCTGCTGGCCGAAGCGCGCGAAAAGCCGGTGGCGCCGCCGCCGGGCAAGACCAGCCGCCGATAAAGTCACAAAATTGCGTTTTATCACTTATGTGCGTTGGCGAACAGACCACACGCCCGGCAGGCCGTAATCTAGACGTATCGGTTGGGCGACACGCACCGCCGAACGCATAACAACATAGACCACCACCATAGAGGAACACCCCATGAAAAACCTGAAAATCGTATCGACCCTGCTCGCCGCCCTGATGCTGACCACCGTTGTCGGCTGCGCTTCGACCGAAAAGAAAGAAAGCGTCGGCGAGTACGTTGACGACAGCGTGATCACCACCAGCGTGAAAGCCGCCATCCTCAACGAGCCGACCCTGAAAGTTGCTGAAATCAACGTTGAAACCTTCAAAGGCGTTGTTCAGCTGAGCGGCTTCGTTGCCGCCCAGGACAGCATCGCTACCGCCGGCAAGGTCGCACGCGACGTCAAAGGTGTGAAGCAGGTGAAAAACGACATTCGCATGAAATAAGCGACAAGCAATTCAAAGAGGTTCAAGATGAAAACAATCAAGCAACTGGTCATGAGCGCGACACTGGTCACGGTGGCGCTCGGTTTAGGTGGCTGCGCAGGCATGTCGGCCCAGGATAAGAACACGGCCATCGGCGCCGGTGCCGGCGCAGTGGTCGGTGGCGTTCTGACCGGCGGCAGCGCTGTCGGCACCGTTGGCGGCGCAGCCGTCGGCGGCGTGATCGGCAACCAGGTCAAGCCACCGAAATGATCCGGTTTGCCTGATTGAGAAAACCCCGCTTGCGGGGTTTTTTTACGCCCGGTGTTTTATGATGGAGGAAAACACAAGGGGGACCGATGAGCTGGGATGTTTTCGTTTGCAAATTTTCTCGCACTTATACCCACATGAACCAGATCGGCGAGGACGGGTCGTTCCTGCCGATGGGAAGCCGGGCGCAGATCCACGCCGCCGTCTGCGCCCTGTTCCCGCACACCGACTGGAGCGAGCCCGGATGGGGCAGGCACGAGGGGCCGTTCGGCTCGGTCGTATTCAGTGTCTCGGACGAGGAGCCGGTCAACAGCGTCATGCTGCATGTGCGCGCGGGAGAAGGCATCGTCGCGCCCATCGTCGAACTGTGCCTGAAGCATGGATGGCAGGCGATGGATACCACGGCCGGCACGTTCCTGGAGCAAATGCCGGTTCCGGAACAGGGATTGACGCAATGGATGGCGTACCGCAAGCAGGTACTCGGACAGCGGCAAGACCCGTAGGCCGGCGCTGCCCGGCGGATCAGACGAAAGCGGTGGACAGCGCGCTGGCGCCGGCTTCCTTGACGATCTCGTAGCACTTGCAGGAGGCCGCGGCCAAGCCCTGCACGTCGAGGATTTCGATATTGCCGCGGCTGTAGATGATCAGCCCCTGCTGCTGCAGGGCGCTGGCGGCCTTGGTCACGCCGACCCGGCGCACGCCCAGCGCATGGGCCAGGAATTCGTGCGTGAGGTGGAATTTGTCGGACTTGAGACGGTCGCGCGTAATGAGCAGCGAGCGCGCCAGGCGCGCTTCGAGCACGTGAAAGCGGCTGCACACGGCGATCTGGATCGCCTGCGCCAGCAAGGTATCGGTGTAACGGTACAGCACCCGCTGCAGCGCCGGATTGCGCGCGAACTCGGTGCGGAACTTGGCGCTGTCCATGCGGCTGGCGCAACCGGCGCGCTGCACGATGGCGCGCGTCTGCGCCGTGTCGTGCCCGAGCGCGACGGTGGCGCCCAGCATGCCTTCGCGTCCGACCAGGCCCACTTCGAGCGTCATGCGCCCTTCGGCCACGCCCAGCAGGGAGATCAGGCTATCGTGCGGAAAATAAATAAAGCGCACCGGCTCGGCCGGCTCGTACAGGACCTCGCCCACTTCCACCTGCACCGGTTCGAGCAAGGGAGACAGACGCGCGAGATCGCTATGCGGCAGGGCGGCGAGCAACTGGTTGCCGTTCGGGTGGTCGAGCTCTACGGCGGAAACGTGATTCATCGCTCCCTCCGGCAAGCAAAGCGTGTGGTCGACCATAAGTCAAAACGGATAGCGATCATTAGATAGGTAAGGCCAAGTAAATACTGCGGATACATTTACAAACAATTTCAATCAGCGTAACGGCAATAATAGGCAAAGTATGTACGGTGACGCACGGAAGCACCGCCCCATCCTCGGGAGAATGGCCTGCATCAACCCGACCGTGCAGCAGCGCACATTCAATCCAAAGGAAACACCATGAGTAGTCCCACTTCCCCCGCGGCGCCGAGCGCGCGGCATCCCCTGCTGATCGCCGCCGCGGTCGCGGTCATCGTGTTTTGCGGCACCGGTACGGCCGCCATCCTGGGCTGGATTCCTTCCTCCATCGGCGGCACGCCGGCCGCGGCCGAACTGAGCGAAATCGACCGCCCCGTGCTCGCTTCCAAACTGCAGGGCACCACGCCGCCCCAGCCGGCCGCGCTCGATCTGCGCGAGCTCGACCACGACGGCGACCGGGAACGCGACCGCAACCGCGCCGCCGATCGCCTCGCCGCGCGCGAACGCGCCGCCGACCGCGCCGCCCACGACAATGCGGCGCCGCTACGCAAACCGGCCCCGCGCGTGGCCGCGGCCGAACCGGTGAAGGAAAGCGGCTGGTGCGCGCACTGCGGCAATATCGAATCGGTGCGTGAAGTGAGCCAGCGCGCCGAAGGCAGCGGCCTGGGCGCGGCCGGCGGCGCCCTGCTCGGCGGCTTGCTGGGCAACCAGGTCGGCGGCGGCAATGGCCGCAAGCTGGCCACCGTGGCCGGCGCGGTGGGCGGCGCCGTGGTCGGCAACCAGCTCGAAGGCAATATGAAGGCCACCCGCAGCTACGAAATCCGGGTCCGTCTGGACGATGGCGGCGCCCGCACCTTTCATCAGCAAAGCGCCGCCGGCTGGCGCGCCGGCGACCGCGTCAAGGTTGTCAACGGGACGCTGCGCTCGGCCGCCTGATCCCGGACAGCAGTACAAAAAAACAACGCCCCTGGCTGAAAAGCAAGGGGCGTTGTGTTTTCTTCTTTGCAATGTGTGCCAGCGAACCGATCTCCTGATGAGCAGGCGCGAGAATGGCTTCACGCCTGCAGCAAACGGCGCGGCAGTATCACCAGAGAAGAAGGATTTATCATGAACCGCATGGTTTGGATCGGCATTTTAGCTTGGGGCATTATCGTGACGCTGTTCGGTTTCAGCGCCGCGGGACCTGTCGCGGCGGGCAGCAGCGCCACGATGCAGGCCCAGGATGTGGTGTTCCTGATTGCCGGCGGCCTGGTGGCCTGCCTGATCGGTCTCGTTGGCCTGGCTGGCGTATTGGGATGGTTGCCAGCCTTGCGAAACGAACAAAAAAGTTATTCTTAATGTACGCCAGCGTACGGAGCGGCATGCAAGAGTTCTGCATACTGCAGTCACGACATATCAGTCGTCTATAAAAACCCACCGAGGAAAAAATCATGCTCTATACAATCGCCGTAGTTCTTCTTATCCTGTGGCTGCTTGGCTTGGTCACTTCCTATACAATTGGCGGCTTCATCCACATTTTGCTGGTTGTCGCAGTCATCATGATTCTGGTTCGTCTGATCAGCGGCCGAGGTATCTAGCTGACGCATGATCCGGCCATCAACTGATGTCCGATCCGTTTCGCGGTCGCGCCTGGCATAGCCTGGTGTGACAGCGAAACGGATTAATTACTTTTGGAGCCACACTATGAAAAAGAACCTGAGCAAATCCCTGATTGGTATCACCATCGTCGCCATGTTTGCCACCGGTTGCGCCGACATGTCCGCGACCCAGCGCGGCACCGCCACCGGCGCCGGCGTAGGCGCTGGCCTCGGTGCGATCATTGGCGCCTCCGCCGGCAGCGGCGGACGCGCGGGCAAGGGTGCCCTGATCGGTGGCGCCGCCGGCGCGATCATTGGCAACATCTGGTCGAACCGCATGGAACAGCAGAAGCAAGCCATGGAACAAGCCACGCGCGGCACCGGCATCGAGGTCAGCCAGACCCAGGATAACCGCCTGAAGCTCGACGTGCCTGCCGACGTGTCGTTCGACACCGGCCGTTCCGACATCAAATCGAATTTCCGTCCCGTGCTGGAACGCTTCGCCGCGACTCTGCAAGACAATCCTGCCACCACCGTGACCATCATCGGCCACACCGACAGCACCGGCGGCGACGCCGTCAACGAGCCGCTGTCGGTCGACCGCGCCGCCCAGACGCGCGATTATCTCGCTTCGCGCGGCGTCTCGCCGAACCGCATCATGATCGATGGCCGCGGCGAGCGCGAACCGGTCGCCTCGAACGATGACGCTTCCGGACGCGCGCGCAACCGCCGCGTCGAGATCTACGTCGCCGAGCCGAACCGCCAGGGTTAAACCCGCTGCAATACCCCCAAAAGCCGGCATCGCGATGCCGGCTTTTTTACGCCGGCGCCACATGCACCGTCACGCCCAGCGCGCGGTAGCGCGCCAGCAAGGCCGCGTCGGTGCCGTGCGCCACCACCAGCGCGGCAATCTCGTCGGCGCCGGCGATGCGGTAGGGCGAGGCGGTCGCCAGCTTTTCGGGGGAAGCCAGCACCACGGTCTGCGCGGCCGCGCGCCACATGGCGCGCTTGACGGCCGCCTCCTCGAAGTCGCCCGTGGACAGGCCGGCGTCCGGGTCGATGCTGCTCACGCCCAGGAAGCACAGGTCGGCGCGCACCTGGGCGATCGCGTCCAGCGTGGCCGCGCCCACCCCCACCACCGAATGGCGGTACAGGCGCCCGCCGAGCATGATCACCTCCACCTGTTGGTGCCCCAGCAGCGCCAGCGCCACCGAGGGGCTGTGGGTGAGCACCGTGGCGCGCAAGTCCGGCGCCAGGGACCGCACCAGATGGCCTGACGTGGTGCCGCCATCGATGAACACCACCTGCCCCGGCAAGATCAGCGCGGCGGCGGCGCGGCCGATGGCCGCCTTGGCGTCAGGCGACATCTGCGCACGCGCGCTGAAGTCGGCCAGCGCCGGCGAAGCGGGCAAGGCCGGCAGCGCGCCGCCGTGCACGCGCTGCAGCAAGCCTTCGCGCGCCAGCTCGCGCAGGTCGCGCCGGATGGTGTCTTCCGACAAACCCAGCTCCTCGCTCACGGCCTTGGCCACCACCTGTCCGTCGCGCCGCAACAGGTCCATCAGATATTGTTTTCGCTGGGTCGTCAGCATGATTGCTCCTGCACGTATTTTCTTGACATTGCACGATTTTGCACGATATTCTAAAAAACACCAAGCACAATCACGGAGAAACGCCATGCAAGAAACACGGGTCCGCATCGACAAGGAAGAACTGCTCTCTGACAACTGGTACATCCTGAAGCGCCTGACCTTTTCGCTGCGCCGGCGCGACGGCAGCTGGCAAAGCCAGACACGCGAAGTCTACGACCGCGGCAACGGCGCCGTGATCTTGCTGTACAACCTGCGCCAGCGCACGGTGCTGCTCACGCGCCAGTTCCGCATCCCCGCTTTTGTGAATGGCCACGACGGTTTTCTGATCGAAGCGGCCGCCGGCCTGCTCGACAATGCCAGCCCCGAGCAGCGCATCCGCGCGGAAGCCGAGGAAGAAACCGGTTACCGCATTAACGACGTGAAAAAGATCTACGATCTCTTCATGAGTCCCGGTTCAGTGACCGAACGCCTGCACTTTTTCGTCGGCGCCTACGAGCCGGAACACAAGGTGGGCGATGGCGGCGGCCTGGCGGCCGAGGGCGAGGATATCGACGTGCTCGAACTCGGTTTCGACGAGGCGCTGGCCATGATGGCCAGCGGCGAAATCATGGATGGCAAGACGGTCCTGCTGTTGCAATATCTTCAGTTGCACCTGATGTCGGCGCAAACCTAGCGCCAGATCAATACATCGGCGTGGGAGGCACGCGATAGTTGCACCTATGAATGCACATACCTCTCTCCCACAGAACCCGGCAGCGCGCGCCGAGCGGCGCGACACGCTGTGGAACCCGGACGCCGCCGCCTGCTGGAGCCTGCTGCTCACGCCCCTGTTCGGCACTTACCTGACCATCCGCAACTGGGAAGCGCTCGGCGAGCCCGGGCGCGCCGTGCGCGCATGCTGGTGGTTCGCCCTCAGCCTGGTAATGCTGATTCTCAACTTCTACTATTCCTTGCTGTGCGGCGAGTCCTCGCCCATACGCATGAGCAATGTGATTTTCTTGCTGGTCTGGTACATCGCCGAGGCCAGTCCCCAGGAGCGCTTCATCCGCGAGCGCCTGGGCACCGATTATGCGCGCCAGTCCTGGGCCGTCGCCCTGCCCTGCGCGCTGGTGCTGTTCATTGCGTACGTGTTCGGCTACGTCCGGCTGCTCGCGTTGATCACGCAGGTGCACTGAGATGAACGCCGTCCGCATTGGCGTCGCAGTTGGCGGTACCCCCTTTTCGCAGGTTGACCACTCGCACAGGAGCACGGTATGAGCACGGAGCGTTTTGCCCATTTTTTGGATTCTCTGCAATCCTGGAGCGCGGAAGCGCCCGCCCCGGCCGCGGCGCCGGTGACCTCCCCCGGCCAGACCAACGCCAACCAGAGCGCGCGCGTACGCCGCGTCAAGGGTTTGCTGGAAGCGGTCGGATCGGATCCCTCCTGGCGCGCGCGCGGCGACGTCCAGGCCGGCAACGACAGCGCGGCGAACCATGCCGACAAACGCGATGACGACCTCGATGACGACCTCGACGAAGAAGACGACGACGAGTTCAACTGATCGGCTGCCGGCCGACGGCGGCGGCGCGGCCCGCCGTTCGCCTGCGTGTTCTATTAACAACATCCAGTGGGCGTTTCGCGATAAACTCGCGTATTCACACTGGAGACACCATGAACCCACGCCTTCGCCTGACCTCCCTCGCCATCGTTTCCGCCGCGACCTTGTCGCTCGCGCCCGCCAGCGCCGCCACCCAGAACATGAAGCCCGGTCTCTGGGAAAACACCAGCAAGTCGACCTCGCAAAACGCAGAGATTGCGAAGGCCATGGCAGAGATGCAGAAACAGATGAAGTCCATGCCGCCGGAACAGCGCAAGGCGATGGAAAAAGCCATGGGCAACTCCGGTGCGCCGAACTTCAAGCTCAACGACGACGGCAGCGTCACCGTCAAGATGTGCATCACCCAGAAAATGATCGACGATTCGGCCGGCAACCATCTTGGCCAGCTCAACGGCAACTGCACCCACAAGAAGGGGGCATTGGTGGGCGGCACGCAAAGTTTCTCCTACACCTGCGTCAACCCGCAGGCCAGCGGCGAGGGCAAGATTTCGTACCAGGCCGATTCGTACAGCTCGACCGTGACCATGACGTCCAGCGCCGCCGGCGCCATGGGAAACATGACCATGGAATCGACGGGCAAGTATTTGGGCGCCAACTGCGGCGACGTCAAGCCGGTCGACACCAAGCCGGCCGCCAAGCCCGCCCCCAGTAAATAAGGCGTCCGTAAGGCGTCCCTAAGGCATCCGGCGGCGCGCCTGGCAGCGCGTTACGCCGCGCCCGAAAATGCCAGGTAGCGCTCGCGCGCCAGGGTCGCCACCGGTCCGATGGCCAAGGTGCGCCCTTCGTAGCGGATGCACGGGGTGACCTTGCCGTAGTTGCCGGTGTTGAAGATTTCCAGCGCCGTCAGCAGCTCGTCCGGATGCACGCTGCGCTCTTCCACCGCCACGCCGGCCTCGGCCAATAACCCGATCACCCGGGCGCGCGTGATGCCGGCCAGGAAGGTGCCGTTCGGCACCGGCGTCACCACCTTGCCCTCGGGCGTGACCAGGAACAGGTTCGAGGTCGCGAACTCGCCCACATTGCCGTCGCTGTCGACCACCACCGCATTATCGAAACCGCGCGCATTCGCTTCGCGGATCGCGCGCGTGGTGTTGGCGTACAGGGCCGAAGCCTTGGCATCGGTCGGCGCCATGCTGGCGTCCGGCCGGCACAAGCTCGACAGGCAGGCCGAAAAACCGGTGAACGGCGGCATCGGCGCATCGAACAAGGTCAGCGCGAAACCGCTCTTCCCGGGCACCGGCACCAGGAAGCCCTCGGCGCCGAACACCAGCGGGCGCACGTACAGTTCGGCGTCAAGCGGGAACTTGCCCACCCCTTCGCGCACCAGCGCTTCCATCTCGTCCACCGTCAGCGGGCACTGCAAACCGAGCCGCTCGGCCGAGTGAATCACGCGCTGCAAGTGCAGGCGCAGATCGGGCAACTGGCCGCGGAGGGCGCGCGCGCCATCGAATACAGACGAGCCCAGCCACACGCTATGGTCCATCGCGCCGAACAGCGGCACATTACCTTCGGCCCATTGCCCTTTGAAATAAGTCAAATACATACTTGCCCCTCAGTCATTGTTCTGCGTTCCAGTTTAACCGAACTTAGAGGTGATGCTCCACCACGGCCACGGCCATAAGGCGGCCTGAGCTGTTAGCATTGAAAATGTTGCAAGCATACATTTAACTTAACGCACTGCATTTCAACAGCTACTTATTGATGCGCCATGTCCACTGACTTACTTCCGCCCCGCCGTCCCACGCGCTGGATCACGATCGGCCTCGTGCTCGGCCTGCATGCCGCCCTACTGCTGGCCTGGTGCCATAAGCGCGAGAAAGCCCCGGCCCGCGAGGACGACAGCGGCCCGCGCATCCAGTGGATCGAGGCCATCGCCGCCAAGCCGGTCCAGAGCCCGCCGGAGACGCGCACCCCGCCGGCAGCGAGCGTGAGCTCCGCGCCCGTGCGCGCCGCGCGCCAGCGCCCGGACGCACCCACGCCCACGCCTGCGCCCGCGACCGCTCCCGTTCCCGTTCCCGAAGCCGAAGCGCCGGCAATGTCCGTGGTGCCGCCCGATCCCTTCGCCGAGCCCGCGCCACCCGGCGGCGCCGACGCCATCCGCAAGCGCGCCATGGCCGACCTGGGCAAGATCGACAAGGACTTGCGCAAGCAATCGCTCAACAAGTTCAGCGTGCCTGACGATTCGCCGCAAAAGCGCCTGATCGCCGGCATCGAGTCGGCCCGGCGCCCCCCCACCCTGTTCGAACAGGCCGAGGTCGAGGAAATTACCACCGGCAATACCGATAGCGGCGGGCGCAAATACAAAATCAGGACAGCCCTGGGGACCTACTGCATCACCTATCTGAAGCCCACCGAGCGGGTCAACGAGCGTGTTCAGGAAAAGAAATACACCCAGTGCCCCGATTAGCGCGCCAGCCCTGTGTTCGGTAGCGAACAAAGTTTCCACGCGACAGCAACGTATACTGGGTCTTTAGTATCTGTTGCTCCGGCTATTTTTCATGCTTTCAACCTTAGAACGAATCGATCCTCACAGCGACCGGATTGACATCCTGGTCGACCTGGTCGAAAAACTGCGCCCGCGGCGGCGCGCCGACATTGCCACCAGCACCGACCGGGTGCGCACCCTGTGCCAGCTCCTCAGGGGCAATCCCGCCCAGGCTTCCGCCCTGCGCAGCTACGTCACGCGCGTGCTCGACAGCCGCCGCCACGCCAGCCTGTACACCGACATCGGCGTGCTGTCCAACGATGGCTTCTTCACCGAACTGAAACGCCGCATTTCCTACCGTTTCCTGCCGCCCGCGCTGGGCGATGTGTACCTGAGCGACGCCATCGACCAGGTGCTGTACATCAAAACCGACTACCGCTGGATTCGTACCGTTCCGGCCGCCGACTGGCTGGAACTGTTCGACGTGGTGTCCAACGCCACGCCCGCGCCGCACGCCAGCCCGGCCAACGCGCGCCGCACCACCGCGCTCGGCATGCTCGAAGCAATCCGCACCCTGTCCTGCCGCGTATGCGCGCTCGGCTTCGAGCCGCGCCTGATCAGCAGCCACGCCGACATCGAAAATTTCGATTCGCCGTTCCTGATGCAAAACATCGAGGTCAACAACTACCTCGACGGCTATGCACGCCTGCTGACCGGCGAAACGGCCAGCATGGACGATGCGCGCCATCTGCTGGTCATGCTCGACCAGTGCGACAGCGTGGTGGCCAAGATCCGCAAGAATGCGCTCAGCCACGGCACCAGCGTCGCCCTCACCTATTTGCTGCTGGCCCTGACCCAGAGCATCGACCGCCTGCGCAAGCTGCTGTTCCTGGTCGACGTCAGCGGCCAATTGCCGGCCGCCCCCAGCGTCGACCTGGAAACGCTGGCCAACGAGGCCACGCCCGACTACGCCCCGCCGACCAGCCTGCGCCGCGCCGGCGCCATCGCCCTGGCGCAGGAACTGGTCGAAGCGCACAACAACAAATACACGGTGCGCGACCTGTTCGCCGACAATATCGACCTGCTGGCCCGCAACGTTACCGAAAACGCCAGCCGCACCGGCGAACACTACATCGCCGACACCCGCGCCCAGCTGGGCGGCATGTTCCTGTCCTCGGCCGGGGCCGGCCTCATCGTCGGCTTCATGGCGCTGTTCAAGATTTTGCTGGGCACACTGCGCGCCGCGCCGCTGGTCGAAGCGTTTTTGTTCAGCCTGAACTACTCGCTCGGCTTCATGCTGATCCACGTGCTGCATTTCACCGTGGCCACCAAGCAACCGGCCATGACCGCCTCGCGCATCGCCGCCGGCTTGTCGAGCAAGGATGGGCGCAATATCGACCTCGACAGCATGGCTGCGCTCATCAACAAGGTGTTCCGCACCCAGTGCTTCGCCGTGCTGGGCAACCTGGCCACGGCCATTCCGACCGCCTGGCTGATCGCCATGGGCTACCACTACGCCACCGGCCGCCACCTGGTCACGCCCGACAAGGCCATGCACCTGCTGCACGACATCGACCCGATCCACAGCCTGGCCCTGTTCTACGCCGCCATTGCCGGCGTGTGCCTGTTCGTGGCCGGCCTGATTTCTGGCTACTTCGATAACAAGGCGCTGTACACCCGCATGGCGCAGCGCGTCTACCAGCTGCGCGGCCTGGGCCGCCTGCTGGGGCCGGACCGCCTGCGCCGCCTGTCGATGTACATCGAAAACAACTTGGGCAGCCTGATGGGCAACCTGTATTTCGGCATCCTGCTCGGCACCATCGGCACCCTCGGCTTCCTGTTCGGCCTGCCGCTCGACATCCGCCATGTCACCTTCTCGTCCGCCAATTTCGCCACCTCATTGGTGGCGCTAGACCACAATATGAGCTGGGAACTGGCGCTGACCTCGATCGGCGGATTTTTATCGATCGGGACGGTCAATCTCGTGGTAAGTTTCGGCTTAGCACTTTTAGTTGCGCTTCGCGCGCGCAAGATTCACTTCGAACACGGTATTCTTCTGTTGAAAGCACTCGGACGGCGTTTCCTGGCCGCCCCCATCGATTTTTTCATCGGGCCCAAGGACATGCCGTCGGAGCCGCTCGAAGCCGTACCAATTAGGGGATCAAAATGACAAAATCACGCGTCGCTGCCTGGCTGGCCGTCCTGGCCCTCGCGGTCGGCCTGGCCTCCTGCACCGCGCTGCCCTCGATGGACGCGCTGGCGGACGCCCCGGCGGCGCGCGCCACCCCGACGGTGGCCACCGGCAAGGGCCGGATGGACAAGAAAAAGGCCGCCGACCTGCTGGCGCGGCGCTGGGCCAAGGCCACGCCCGACATGAAGGCGCTGGCGGTGCTGGAAGAAGCGGCCACCGGCGTGCCCCTGGTGGCGGGCAACAAGGTCACCCTGCTGTTCGACGGCCCGGCCACCATGAAGGAAATGATGGCCGCCGCCAGCAGCGCCAAAACCTCGATCAACCTGGAAACCTATATTTTCGACCAGGATGACGTCGGCCTGCAGTTCGCCGACGTGCTGATCGAGAAGCAAAAACAGGGCGTCACCGTCAACGTGCTGTACGACAGCGTCGGCACCCTGGCCACGCCCAAGGCCTTCTTCGAGCGCATGAAGCAGGCCGGCATTGCCATGGTCGCCTTCAACCCGGTCAATCCGGCGGCCCGGGTCGGCAAGTGGGAGCTGAACAACCGCGACCACCGCAAGCTGATGGTGGTCGACGGCAAGGTCGCGTTCACGGGCGGCATCAACATCAGCAGTACCTACGCCAACAGTTCCTTCTTCCGCTCCAAGCGCAAGCCGGACACCACCGACAGCAAGAAGGTCGGCTGGCGCGATACCCACCTCAAGATCGAGGGCCCGGCGGTCGCTTCGCTGCAGTATCACTTCATCGACGCCTGGGTCAACCAGGATGCCGGCGAATTGCCCGAGCGCGAGTATTTCCCGCCGCTGGCGCCGGTCGGCGACAAGATCGTGCGCGTACTGGCCACCGATCCCGAGCGCGAGTCGGAGATTTACAAGTCGTTCATGCTGGCGATCCAGGAAGCGAAGAAATCGGTGCACATCACCTCGGCCTATTTTGTGCCGGACCGCCAGTTTGTCGATGCGCTCTGCGCCGCCGCCAAGCGCGGCGTGGACGTGCGCCTGGTGCTGCCAGGGGTGACCGACCATGGCCTGGTGTTCCATGCGGGACGCGCGTTTTACGATGAACTGCTCAGGAGCGGGGTCAAGATTCACCAGTTGCAGGTGGCGATTCTGCACGCCAAGACAGCGGTGATCGACGGCACCTGGTCGACCGTCGGCTCGGCCAATATCGACCGCCGCAGTTTTCTGCACAATTACGAATTGAACGTCGTGGTGCTCGACGCCGGCTTCGGCACCGACATGGAAAGCGCGTTTTCGGAAGATATGCGCGATTCCAAGGAAATCACCCTCGAACAATGGCGCGACCGCCCGTGGGCCGACCGCTTCAAGGAATGGGCGGCACGGCTGACCGAATACTGGATCTGATCCCCCCGATCAACCCCACTTCATCAATGTGTTGTTACACATTGGGATTCCGGTGTGTTCCGAGCGAAACATCATTTACATAAAAATAGTGTTTCGTTATATTCAAAGCACACAGGGATCAGCGCGACTTGAGATAAATCAAGCGAAGCCTTGATTCATCGGGCGCGCGCAAGTTCTTTGCAGGGCGCCTTCACCTTCTGTTGCGCACCTGAACCGGGGAACTGATCTCATGGCGAATTCCAATTTCCAAAAAAAACAAATGGCGGTTCTGGTTGCCGGCGCATGCCTGCTGATGGCCAACGCGGCGGCCATTGGCAACCCGTGTCCGGCTGCCAGCGCCTCCATGATTACGGTGGACAACATCACCATCGATAACACCTGCACCATCGGTAGCGGCGAAAGCCTCAACGTGACCGCCACCGGGGTCATTACCGTGCCGCTGGCCAACACGCCCAACAATGGGGTCCAGCTCGCCAACGGCGTCACCGCCGGCTCGATCACCAATGCCGGCACCATCAACCCGGTCGCGGTCGCGCTCAATATCGAAGGCACGCTCACCGGCGGCATCACCAATACCGGCACCATCGCGTCCACCGGACCATGGGGTGGCATCACCGAGGAAGGCATCCGCCTGAACGGCGCCACGGTCGGCGGCGCCATCAGCAACGGCCCGGCGGGCGTGATCAGCGCCGTCAACGGCACCGCGATCCACATCGTCAACAGTACGCTGCAAGGCGGCATCACCAATGCCGCCGGCGGCGAAATCGCGGCCGCAGGGGGCTTCGCCGCGCTCGACATCAGCAATTCGCAGCTCGGCGCCAGCATTGTCAATGCCGGCCATATCGGCAAGACCGCCGGGCAAAACGCGCGCGGCATGTTCTTGTCGAGCGTCACGCTCACGGGCGATATTCTCAACAGCGGCACCATCGACACCCAGGGCGGCAATCCGGCGATGTACCTGAGTGCGAGCACCGTGAGCGGCAAGATCAGCAATAGCGGTACGCTGGGCGGCGCCAACTCCAACGCCATGATGGTCCAGAGCAATTCCACGGTCGGCCAGATTGAAAATACCGCGTCCGGCGTCATTACTTCCGGCTACGTGGGGGTCCATGTGGGCAGTTCCACCGTCACCAACGGCATCGTCAATGCGGGCAAGATTTACGGCATCCATGCCATCGAACTGCAGGCGGGGGTCATCAGCGGCGGCGGCATCGTCAACGATACCGGCGCCGAAACCCACGGCAGCCGCGCCATGCATTTGAACAGTGCGCAGATCACCGGCGACATCATCAACCGCGGCCTGATGGACGGCGCCGAAGGCGGCATCGTCGGGTTCAACGGCACCACCGTCAGCGGCAAGCTCAGCAACTCCGGCACCATTACCGCCTACGGCGACACCATCAACCTGAACGATGTCCAGATCGCCGGCGAGCTGGCCAACAGCGGCACCCTCACCAGCGCTGGCGGCATGGGCATGAGCATGACGGGCGGCTCCACGGCGGCGTCGATCAGCAACAGCGCCGCCGGCGTCATCACCACCGTCAACGGCTACGGTATCCGCGTCGACGGCGTGGACACCAGCGTGGCGGGCGGGATCGTCAATAGCGGCGCCCTGAACGGCGCGCGCGGCATCTCAGTGAGCAGTACCGCCGTGATTGTGAACTCCGGCATCGTCAACCAGCTCGGCGCGGCCATCACCAGCACCGACGTCGGGATCAGCGTCAACAATGCGCAAGTGAGTGGCGGCATCGGCAACCTCGGTGCGATCAGCGGCACCAACAGCGGCATCGCTATCCAAAACGCGCAAGTGACTGGCGGCATCAACAACACCGGCACGATCACCGGCACCACCAGCGGCATCGCGGTGACCGGCACCACCGCCCTCGGTGGCGGCATCAACAACACCGGCACGATCACCGGCACCACCACCGGCATCGTGGTGTCCGGCACCACCGCCCTCGGTGGCGGCATCGTCAACAGCGGCACCATCGGCGGCACCATGTCGCTCGATCTGGGCAATGTCGGCGACGCCTTCACGGTAAGCAATCAGGGCACCTTGACCGGTGCCCTCGGGCTCGGCATCAATACCCTCACCATCCTGGGCAGTACCGCCGCCGTGACCGGCAATGTCACCGGCGGCACGGGCAGCGTGGTCAATATCGGCACCGGGGCGCTCAATACCGGCGCAATCACGGCCGGCGGCAATTTTGCCGGCTTGAGCCAGATGAATATCGGCGCGGGCAGTACCCTGCGTTCGACCAGTGCGCTCAACATCGGCGCCACAACCATGACCAACAGCGGAATCATGTCGGTGGCCGCCGGCCATACCGTTGCGCTAACGGGCGACTATGTCCAGGCTGCCACGGGCGTGTTCCGCACCGGCCTGACGAACGCCACGACCTACGGCAAGCTGAACGTGACCGGCAATGTCGACCTGTCCGCCAGCAGCAAAATCGATGTCGATGTCAGCGGCGCGCCAGTCCTTGCCAACGGCACCGTCCTGGCCGATGTGATCAAGGCCAGCGGCACGCTGACCACGGCGGCCACCATTCCGGTGACCGACAACAGCTTCCTGTTCAACCTGACCGGCGTAAAAAACGGCAAGTCAGTCGATCTGGTGATCGCCTCGGCGCCAACGCCAACGCCAACACCAACACCGACGCCGACACCGACACCGACGCCAACGCCAACGCCCACTCCGACACCGACACCGACCCCAACGCCGGAGCCGACCCCGACACCGGTGCCGACGCCAGTGCCGGTGCCAACGCCGGTCCCGACACCGGTGCCAACGCCCATTCCGACACCGGTGCCTGTACCGACGCCGGTTCCTGTACCGACACCGGTTCCGGTCCCGACGCCCGTTCCTGTCCCGACACCTGTTCCCGTCCCGACTCCGGTGCCGACCCCGGTCCCGACGCCGGTACCAACCCCGGTGCCGGTTCCGACCCCGGTTCCGACCCCGGTCCCGACGCCCGTCCCGACACCTCCGCTGCCGCCAGTCGTGCAGCCACCGGCCAACACCGCCATCTCGGCCATCGTGGCCACCGGCAATTCGTCCGGAGGCGGCGCAGCGCGCGTGTTCGACACCCTGATCGCCAACAGCACCGGCGGCGACATGGGCCAGGTCATCACCGCGCTGGGCAAGCTGTCGACCGCGAAAGAAGTGTCCGATGCGATCGGCCAGAGCTTGCCGCTGGCAGCCGGCGGCACTGCCGCCGCGCTGGCCCGTACCATGAACCTGACCGACCGCGTGGTGCAGGCGCGCATCGAATCGAACCGCGGCCTGTCGGCCGGTGACGGCTACGGCGGCGATCGCGCCATGTGGGCCAAGCCGTTCGGATCCTGGGGACGCCAGAGCGAACGCGATGGCACCCCCGGCTACGAGGCCGACAGCGGCGGCCTGATCGTCGGAGCGGACGGCGTGGTCGGCAGCGCCGACCGGGTCGGCTTCGCGGTGACCTATGCCCGTACCAGCCTGGACGGCACCGGCGTGAGCGCGCAGACGGCCGATATCGACCTGCTGCAACTGATGACCTACGGCAGCCACAACCTGGACGCCGATACCGACATCAGCTGGCAGCTCGACATGGGCACCAACAAGACCGAGGGCCGCCGGCTCATCAGTTTTGGCGGCCTGACGCGCATGGCAAGCAGCGACTACCGCGGCATGAGCCTGCATGCCGGCAGCGGCATCGCCCGTGTGATGCGCCTGAGCGAGCAAACCAATCTGACGCCATCGATGCGCCTGGACTACACCACCGTCAAGAACAAGGCCTACGCGGAAACCGGCGCGGGCGCCCTGAACTTGCTGGTCGACAGCCAGCGCGCCAAGCAGTTCATCCTGTACGGCGACGTCAAGTTCAATCATTCGCCATCGAAGGAATTGACGTTCTCGGGCAACCTTGGGTTCGGCTATGATTTCCTGGCCGAGCAAACCTCGGTCGTGGCGACCTTTGCCGGTGGCGGACCGGCCTTCACCACCAGCGGCATCGATCCCAAGCCGCTGTTTGCCCGTGCCGGCGCCGGCGTGACGCTGCTGCGGACCGGCAGCACCGAACTGACGGCACGCTACGACGCTGAAGCGCACCGCGGCTACCGCGCTCAAAGCGTGTCGCTGAAACTGCGCAAGCAGTTCTGAGCGGCGCCTCGACCGTGGCCGCCGCCGCGGTCGAGGCACCCGCCGAGCCTGCCACAAGGAGACCGATTTCATCGGGCGCGCGCGAGTTCTTCGCAGGGCGCCGCCATATTCTGTTGCGCACCTGAACCGGGGAACTGAGCTCATGATGAATTCCAATTTCCAAAAAAAACAAATAGCGGTACTGGTCGCCGGCGCTTGCCTGCTGATGGCCAATGCCTCGGCGATCGGTAACCCTTGTCCGGCTCCCAGCGGCGGCATCATTACGGTGGACAACATCACCATCGATAACACCTGCACGATCGGCGCCGGCGAGAGTCTCGACGTGACCGCCACCGGAGTGATCACCGTGCCGCTGGCCAACACGCCAAACAATGGCGTGCAACTCGCCACCGGCGTCAGCGCCGGCTCAATCACCAATGCCGGCACCATCAACCCGGTCACGGTCGCGATCAATATCGAAGGCACGCTCACCGGCGGCATCACCAATACCGGCATCATCGCCTCCACCGGGCCAGGGGGCGGCGTGACCGAGGAAGGCATCCGGCTGAACGGCGCCACCGTCACCGGCGCCATCAGCAACGGCCCGGCAGGCGTGATCAGCGCCGTCAACGGCGCCGCGATCAATATCATCAACAGTACTTTGCAGGGCGGCATCACCAACGCCGTCGGCGGCGACATCCGCGCGGCCGGCGGCTTCGCCGCGCTCTCCATCAGCGGGTCCCAGATCGGCGCCAGCATCGTGAACCAGGGACACATCGGCCATCCGCCAGGGCAAAACGGGCTCGGCATAACCTTGGCGAGCGTCACCCTCACCGGCGATATCCTCAACAGCGGCACCATCAACACCCAAGGCGGCAGCGCGGTGCTGTCGCTGATAGCGAGCACCGTCAGCGGCAAGATCAGCAACAGCGGCGCGCTGGTCAGCTCCAGTTCCAGCGTCCTGACGGTGCAAGGCAATTCCACCGTCGGCCAGATCGAAAATACCGCGTCGGGCACCATCAACGGCGACGAGCTGGGCATCTATGGGAACAATTCCACCATCACCAACGGCATCGTCAATGCCGGCACGATCAACGCCATCAACGCCATCGCCTTGCAGTTGACAACCATCAGCGGCGGCGGCATCGTCAACGATACCGGGGCCGCGACGCACGGCGAACGCGGGATCGATCTGAACAGTTCGCAGATCACCGGCGACATCGTCAACCGCGGCCTGCTGGACGGCGCCGAAGGCGGCATGCACGTGCACAACGGGACCACCATCACCGGCAACATCAGCAACGCGGGCACGATCGCCACCGATACCGGCAGTGGGATTTTCTTTAACAATGCCCAGATCAGCGGCGACATTGTCAACAGCGGCACGATCGGCGCCGCTGACGCCAATGGCATTTTCCTGTTGGGCGGCGCCACGGCGGGCCACATCAGCAACACCGCCTCTGGCGTCATCAACAGCTCCGAAGGCACCGCTATTAATATCAATGGCATTGGCGGCGTCAGCAAGGCGAAAGGGATCGTCAACAGCGGCGCCCTGAACGGCGCTAACGGCGTGTACGTCAACACCGGCGCCATCATTCTCACTGACGGCATTGTCAACCAGGCCGGCGCCACCATCGCCAGCGAATATAGCGGCATCGCCGTGGTCAACGCCCAAGTGCATGGCGGCATCACCAACGATGGCACGATCAGCGGTACCAACACCGGCATCGCGATCACGGGCACGAGCGTCCTCGACGGCGGCATCCTGAACAGCGCCACCGGTACCATCAGCGGCACCAAGGCGCTCAACCTCACGAACAGCGGCAGCGCGTTTACCGTCACCAACCGGGGCAGCCTGACTGGCCAAGTCGTGCTTGGCATCAATACCCTTAACATCCTGGGCAGCACCGCCAGCGTGACCGGCACCGTCACCGGCGGCACCGGCAGCGTGGTCAATATCGGCACCGGCGCGCTCAATACCGGGTCGATGACGGCTGGCGGCAATTTTGCCGGCTTGAGCCAGATGAATATCGGCGCGGGCAGCACCCTGCGTTCGAGCAGTGCGCTGACCATCGGCGCGACGACCATGAGCAACAGCGGCATCCTGTCGGTCGCCGCCGGCCATACCGTCTCGCTGACGGGCGACTATGTCCAGGCTGCCGGCGGCATGTTCCGCAGCGGCCTGACCAACGCCACGACCTACGGCAAACTGAACGTGACCGGCAATGTCAATCTGGCCGCCAGCAGCAAGATCGATGTGGACGTCAGTGGCGCGCCGGTCCTTGCCAACGGCGCCGTCCTGGCCGATGTGATCAAGGCCAGCGGCACCTTGACCACGGCAGCCACCATCCCGGTGACCGACAACAGCTTCCTGTTCAACCTGACTGGCGTGAAAAACGGCAAGTCCATCAATCTGGTGATTGCCTCGGCGACGCCGACACCGACGCCGGTCCCCACACCGACGCCTGTACCGACCCCGGTACCGACACCAGAGCCGACACCGGTTCCAACACCCGTGCCAACCCCGGTGCCGGTGCCGACACCAGTACCGACACCAGTACCGACACCGGTGCCAACGCCTGTGCCTACGCCGGTGCCGACACCCGTACCGGTGCCGACGCCTGTGCCAACTCCCGTACCGGTGCCAGTGCCAACCCCCGTACCGGTGCCGACGCCGGTTCCGGTCCCCACACCGGTACCGGTCCCGACACCCGTCCCGGTTCCGACACCGGTTCCAACGCCACCGCTGCCGCCCATCGTACCGCCACCGGCCAACACCGCCATCTCGGCCATCGTGGCCACCGGCAATTCGTCCGGGGGCGGCGCGGCGCGCGTGTTCGACACCCTGATCGCCAACAGCACCGGCGGTGACATGGGCCAGGTCATCACCGCGCTGGGCAAGCTGTCGACCGCGAACGAAGTGTCCGATGCCGTCGGCCAGAGCTTGCCGCTGGCAGCCGGCGGCACCGCCGCCGCGCTGGCCCGTACCATGAACCTGACCGACCGCGTGGTGCAGGCGCGCATCGAATCGAACCGGGGCCTGTCGGCCGGTGACGGTTACGGCGGCGATCGCGCCATGTGGGCCAAGCCGTTCGGAGCCTGGGGACGCCAGAGCGAACGCAATGGCGCCCCCGGCTACGAGGCCGATAGCGGCGGCCTGATCGTCGGAGCGGACGGCGTGCTCAGCAGCGCCGACCGGGTCGGCTTCGCGGTGACCTATGCCCGTACCAGCCTGGACGGCACCGGCGTGAGCGCGCAGACGGCCGATATCGACCTGCTGCAACTGATGACCTACGGCAGCCACAACCTGGACGCCGATACCGACATCAGCTGGCAGCTCGACATGGGCACCAACAAGACCGAGGGCCGCCGGCTCATCAGTTTCGGCGGCCTGACGCGCATGGCAAACAGCGACTACCGCGGCATGAGCCTGCATGCCGGCAGCGGCATCGCACGGGTGATGCGCCTGAGCGAGCAAACCAACCTGACGCCATCGGTGCGCCTGGACTACACCACCGTCAAGAACAAGGCTTACGCGGAAACCGGCGCGGGCGCCCTGAACTTGCTGGTCAACAGCCAGCGCGCCAAGCAGTTCGTCCTGTACGGCGACGTCAAGTTCAATCATTCGCCATCGAAGGAATTGACGTTCTCGGGCAACCTTGGGTTCGGCTATGATTTCCTGGCCGAGCAAACCTCGGTCGTGGCGACCTTTGCCGGTGGCGGACCGGCCTTCACCACCAGCGGCATCGATCCCAAGCCGCTGTTTGCCCGTGCCGGCGCCGGCGTGACGCTGCTGCGGACCGGCAGCACCGAATTGACGGCGCGCTACGACGCTGAAGCGCATCGCGGCTACCGCGCTCAAAGCGTGTCGCTCAAACTGCGCAAGCAGTTCTGAGCGGCGCCTCGACCCTGACACAAGGAGACCGATGTCGAACGACGTACCCGCATGGCGTTTGAAAAGCAGTTTGAGCGGCATCGAGTGGCCGGCTGTCCCCGATGTGCGGGGCAGCCTGGTCTACTCCCTGTTCCGCCAGATGGAAACCGAGCAATGGCTGGCCCCGCGCGATATCGCGGCACGCCAGTCGGTCCAGCTGGAGCAAATCGTGCGGCATGCCGCTCTGACCGTACCCTGGTACCGCGAGCACTGGCCGCCAGGCCTGCTCGCGCGCTTGAGCGAGGGTGGGGCGCTGTCCGCCGATGCCTTCGCGAGCCTGCCGTGCTTGGGCAGACGCGACCTGCAGGCGCAGTTTGCGCAGCTTCAAAGCAGCGCGGTGCCGTCCGAACACGGCCCGCTTGCCGACAGCAGCAGCTCCGGCTCCACCGGTACCCCGGTGCGCTTTCGCAAAACCTACCTGAACCAGCTGATCTGGGAAGCGCTGACCTTGCGCGACCATGCCTGGCACCGGCGCGACCTGCAGCAAACGCTGTGCATCATCCGGCGCGGCGAGGCCGACGAGGCCGACAACTGGGGCCTGCCGACCCGCATGTTCCACACCGGAGCAGCCTATCTGTGCCCGGTCAGCATCGATGTCGAGGCTCAGCTGGCATGGCTGGTCGAGCGCGCGCCCGGCTACCTGCTGACCTATCCCTCGCTCGCCCTGCAACTGGCCAGCCTGGCGCGCCAGCAAGGCGTGCGCTTGCCGGGCCTGCGCGAGGTGCGCACCTTCGGCGAGCCGCTCGATGCGCAGGTGCGCGACGCCTGCCGCGAGGCGTGGGGCGTGCCGGTCAACGACACCTATTCATCCGAGGAATTCGGCTACCTCGCCATCGGCTGTCCGCACAGCGGCCACTATCATGTGCAGTCCGAAAGCGTCTTGCTCGAAGTGCTCGATGACGATGGCAATGCCTGCGCGCCGGGTACCATCGGACGCGTGGTGGTCACCGGCTTGTTGAATTTCGCGATGCCGCTGATCCGCTACGAGCTGGGCGACATGGCCGAAGCGGGCCCGCCCTGCCCCTGCGGGCGCGGCCTGCCCGTGCTCACCCGCATTCTCGGACGGACCCGCAGCATGCTGGTGACAGCCGACGCCAAACGCTACTGGCCCACCTTCGGCTTTCGCGACAGTGCCACGGGCGCCGGCAGCGGCGGCCCGCGCATCATCCAGCGCCAGGTGGTCCAGAGCGCGCTCGACCAGGTGCAGATCCGCTATGTCAGCGCCAGCGCGCTCTCGCCCGACGAAGAATCCATGCTCACGGCACAGGTGGCGCAGCGCTTGCCGCCCGGCGTGAACGTCACGGCGCAGCGGGTGGCCGGCATCGCGCGCAGTGCGAACGGCAAATTCGAGGAGTTCGTCGCGGCTATTGCAACGGCGCCGGAAGCGCCGTGATGGCGTTCAGGCGGCCCGCTGTCCCAGCATCATCCATTTGACGTAGCGGCTTTCCGGCGTGGCGGGCCGGTGTCCGGCCAGGTCCTGCGCCGACAGCGGCTCGCAGCGCACATCGGTGAGGCCGGCGGCGCGGGCAATGCCGGCCAGCTCGTCCACCGAGGCCACCGCATGGGTGATCTTGGCCGCGCAGAACGCGCGCACGATCGCTTCGAGTTCATGGTCGGTCAGCATGGCCAGGCGCCGCGCGGCAGTGCCCTGGGCAGCCAGGCTGGCGGCGACCATGCTGTCGACCTGCTGCGGCGAATACGCCAGCAGCGAGGCGCCATGCTGCGCGCGCACGCTCTGGTACAGCAGCAAGCTGCCAGCCACGTCCAGCCGCGCCGCCAGATGGCCGACCAGCGCGGCGCGCGCGTCCGGCGCGATAAAACTGAGCAGCGAATGGGTCAGCACCAGATCGAACCGGCGTCCGCCCGGATCTGGCTCCGCGCACAGGTCGTGCACGTCGAGCGTGACCGGAAAGCCCATCGCGCCGGCGTACTGCCGGCACAGCGCCAGCGGCACCGGGGAGCGGTCGGCGACGCGCACGTCGAGCGCCGCGATGCCCGCGCCGAACGCCTCGTGCAGCACCGACAGCAAGCCGCAATCGGCGCTGCCGGCGATGTACACCGAGGCGGTCGGCCGCTCGCGCGCCAGGGCCCGCAGGTGCCGCACGATATGCGCCCGCTCGCTGTCCAGGCCACTGATGATGCCCAGCAGTTGCAGCACGACCCAGCCGCTATGGTAGGGCGATTGCATCGGCAGCAAGGCCGGCAAGGCTTGCAGCAGCCGTTCGCGCCGCGCCGCATGGCCGTAGCTGGCGCAGGGCACAAGCATCACCGCGCGCGTGCCCGCTCGGCCGACAGGTCGGCCGAGGCGAGGGCGAAGCGCGCGACGGCCTCGTCGTTGAGCGTAACCCCGAAGCCGGGACCAGGCGGCAGCCGCGCCTGGCCATCGCTGATGTCGATCGTTTCGTTGACGACGTCGCCGACGAAGCGTTCGAGCGCGGAACCGTAGCCGACGAACTCGCCGACGGCGGGATGGGCCGCGGCAAAGTGCAGCAGGGCCGCGCTGCCCACGCCCAGGGTGTGTTTCGAGCCCAGGTTGCACTGCAGCCCCCCTGCCTCGGCAATCGCCACGATGGCCGAGGAAGCGCGCAAGCCGCCCGACTTCGCCAGCTTGACCGTGATGATGTCGGCCGCGCGCGCACGCACCACGCGCATCGCATCGGCCGGACTCAGGACGCTTTCATCGGCCGCGATGGGCGCATGCGCGCGTTCGGTGATCAGCTGCATGGCTTCGATATCCCACCAGGCGCATGGCTGCTCGATGCATTCGAGCTCGCACTCCTGCAAGGCGGCATCGACGGCCAGCGCCGCCTTGCAGTGCCACGCCTGGTTGGGGTCGATTTCGATGCGCACGCCCGCGCCCACGGCGCGCTGCACCGCGCGCGCCATGCGGATATCGTGGCGCCAGTCGGCGCTGCCTTTCAGGGTGAGCAGGCGGTAGCCCATCCCGGCCAGCGCGCAGGCCGATTGCACCGCCGTGCGTTCGTCCGGCATGGCCATGCTGCGCGAGAGGGCAAAACGGTCGCGCGTCGCGCCGCCGAGCAGGTCGGCCACCGAGATGCCGAGGTGGCGCGCCTTCAGGTCGTGCAGCGCCAGGTCGATGGCGCACAGGGAAGTGGGAAAGGCGTGGCGTTCCGAGGACAGGCCCGCCAAGGTCTGCAGGATGGTGACGATGCGCGCCCCGTCCTGGCCCAGCAGGAGCGGGCCGGTGACCTCGGCGAGGCGGCGGAACACCGAGTCGGCGCACTCGCCGTCGCGCGCGGGGAAAATGATCGAGGCCTCGCCCAGGCCCACGGTGCCATCGAGCGCGGTCAGGCGCAGCAGCACCTTCTCGCCCACCTCCAGGCGCCCGCGCGAGGACTGCATGGGCGCGATATACGGCATGCGCACCTTCCATGCCCCGACCCGCACGATGGTCAGCGGCGCGCCATGCGCACTTGCGGGAGAAAAATCAGCCATGAGCACATTGCGCCAGTGAGGTCGGGCCATCGGACATCTGCTGCGCCGGCGCAGGGTGCGCACCGGCACAGGACTTTTGCATCGGCGCTCGCGGGAGCGGCCGCACAGCCTATTGTACCGTCAAGCCGGCTTGCCGCGCGGCTGCCAGCGGCTCAGATTCCGCTGGCCATCAGCCCTTCGGTATGGCCCGACCAGATATTGCCGGTGCGCAGGAACGGCTCGGTTTTCATCAGCGAAAACTGCAAGCCCACCTCATCCCAGCCATAGCGGTCCACTTCCACGCGCTGGTGCTCGACCCGCACCACGTTGAACGAGTTCACCTCGCCCCGCCCGCGCGTCGATGTCGCCGTGCCGGCCTGCACCACCAGCGCCGCGTATTCGCTCATCTGGTACCGCTCCGAGGTATTGCCGGCATGGCTGGTATGCATATGCCCCGACAACAGCAAGTCCACCCCGCAGTCGGCAAACGCCTGCATCGCCGCCGGCGCCCGGTCGACCAGATCGTCGTCATCCTCGGTCTTGGGCAGGTCGAACGGATGATGGGTCACGATGATGCGCGTGATCGCCGGATCGAGCCCCTTGAGCTGCTTGCGGATCATCGCCACCTGCTCGTCGTTCACGCGCCCATCCTTGAAAGTCAGCGAGCGCGCGGTGTTCACGCCCAGGACCGCGATTTCTTCATCCACGTAGATCGGATCGAGGTCGTCGGTGATATAGCGCTTATAGCGCGTCAGCGGCTGCAGGAAGCGCCGGAACACGTTGTACAGCGAAATGTCGTGATTGCCCGGCACGATGATCTGCGGACCGGGCAAGGTGTCGAGCCAGGCCTTGGCCGCCTCGAATTCCTCGCTCTTGGCGCGCTGGGTCAGGTCGCCCGAGACCACCACCACGTCCGGCGCGATGCGTTCGACCAGCTCGCGCAGCGGCGCCAGCAGTTTTTCGTCGACCCGGCCGAAATGCAGGTCTGAAAGATGAACCAAAGTACGCATGCTAACTCCTCAAGTTGGGACAACGACCGTCAGCGCGGCCGGACGAATCCGGTAGCGCAGCGGAGTCGTCATGACGGTCACTTCGCCATCGGTGGCCACGCGCAAACGCGTGTGGCGGGTGGCAATCTCCATGTTTTCCACCGTAAGTACGTCGAAATCGCGTTCCTGCGCCAGGCTGCCCCACAGGGCGCTCCAGCCCAGCCGCAGCAAGCCCAGGCGGCCGGGACGCTGCGCCACGTACAGGCTCAGCTTGCCGGCATCGAGGCGCTGGCGCTCGCCCACGCTCAGGCCCTGCATCGTGTATTCGTTATTGCCGATGAAGACGAACGGCGTGCGCCGCGCATGTTCCTGCTCGCCCACCGTCAGGCGCAGGCTGAGAAACGGATAGCGGCGCAGCGCCGTCACGGTGGCCCAGCAGGCCGCCAGCCACTTGCCGCGGCCGAGCCGGCGCTGCTGCTTTTCGCGGTCGCGCACGATGTCGGGATACAGGCCAAGGCTGGAATTGTTCAGGAAAATCGTCCCGTTCACCTCGCCCACATCCACCTGGGTGCGGCGGCCCTGCGCCACGTTGCGGATCGCCTCGTCGAGCGCCAGCGGAATGCCGAGGTCCTTGGCGAAGTGGTTCAGGGTACCCATCGGCAGCACGCCGAAGGCGACCTCGCTGCCGACCAGCTGCGAGGCGACCGCGTTGATGGTGCCGTCGCCGCCGCCGGCCACCACGATCTGCTTGCCGCTGGCGCGCGCCGCCTTGGCCGCCTCGATCAACTCGCTGCCGCCGCGCGCCAGGGTGACGTGCGCATCGAGGCCATGGGCCGCGAATTTGTCGCGCAGCTCGGCGGCGCGGTCGTCGTCGTGACCGCTGCCGGCACTGCCGTTGATGATGACTGCGATCGGGGTCAGGATGGAACTCCTCAGGTGCGTTGAGAGGGAAAGCGATGGCTTACTCGCTGATGCGCGCCGCGCGCCGCCGGCGCAGGGTCGAGCAGGCGGTGATGCATACCGCCAGCCAGCCGCAGCCCTCGACCATGGCGCCCAGCACGTCGCTCAGGTAATGGGCGCCGAGGTAGACCCGGCTCAGGGCCACCAGAGCGACCATCGTACAGGCTCCCAGCACCACCAGGATGCGCACGCGCCAGCGCGGCACCACGCACACCAGGTAGGCCGCCAGCAGGCCGTAGAACACGGTCGCGCCCAGGGTATGGCCGCTGGGGAAGCTGTAGGTGGACAAGGTCAGCAGCGGCTCGTCGAAGCTGGGCCGGGCGCGCTGGAAAATATACTTGAGCATGACGTTGAGCAGCTGGCCGCCCGGCACCGCCAGCACCAGGCAAATGAGCCAGTAGCGCGCTTTCTTGAGGTAAAAGTAGAGCCCCAGCGCGGTGGCCATGAGCGACACGCCCAGCACGTCGTGGGTATTGGTGATGAACAGCATGGGGCCGGTCCAGATACTGTCCTTGTAGCCGTGGAACCAGTTCGCCAGGAGGGCATCGAGCTCGGTGATGTCGTCGTGCGAGACGACGTCGGCCGCCAGGTTGCCGAACAGCGCGGCGGCCAGCATCATCAGGATGGCGCCGATGGTGACGTGCAGGCCGAGCTCGCCTTCGGGACTGAGGCGGGCGGCGACGAAGCTGCGTACGCGGGGATGGAAATTGATCACGATTGAAAGTTGGACGACGGCCGGCACCAGCGGCACGGCAACGTTTGCAATCGTACACGACGCGCCGCCCTTCGCAGCGCACAGACCGCCAAACCGGCGTCCTGCCCGCTGCTATTCCAGCGTATTGACCAGGTCGAGCAGCGCGGCGTGATCGAGCGGCTTGTTCAGGAACGCGGTCGCGCCCTGGCGCAGCGCCCAGACGCGGTCCGAATCCATGTCCTTGCTGGTGAGCAGGATGACCGGGATATGCCAGGTGGTTTCATCGTTGGTGATGGCGCGCGTGGCCTGGAAGCCGTTCAGGTTGGGCATGATGACATCCATGACGATCAGGTCCGGCAGCTCGCTGCGCGCCATCGCCACCGCTTCCAGGCCGTCGGTGGCCAAGATCACCCGGTGCCCGTGCGCTTGCAGCAGTTCGGCGACAATCAGGCGCTGTACCAGCGAATCGTCGACGACGAGGATTTTTTGACTAGCCATGACAAATCGATTTCAATGGGTCGACGAGGAAGGCACTGCCTCCTCCGCTGCTGCTTTGCGTTCGGGATGATAGCGCCAGTAAAAGGCGTCGGGGCGCAAGCCGAATTCCTTCTGCAATTCCTGGCAGACGATGGTTTCGGCCAAGTACAGTGCCTTCAGGTTGGTAGTACGGCTGACCGTCACGTACACGCGCAAGGTCTTGGTCGAGCTGGAATTATGCAGCTCGAGGGCGGTGACGTCGAGTTCCATGCTTCGCAGCTTGTTTCTGACGTAGCGCGCCACGTCTTTCCGCACGGCGTTATACAGCGCAGAATTGACCGCCTTTGGGTCAGGCATGAATAGAACCCCAATCAATGAACGAGCGCCACAGGCTCCCGTGGGACTGCTGACGGCACACAAAACCGGTTTTACCTGGTCCACCGGGCATGGACGTAACAGTCAATATGATACGTCAGATCATATTGCGCAACAGCCAGCTTGCGCGCAGTATGGCCCGCGACTTGCACAGTAGTCAATCAAATTGTTGCTGTGCGCCAAATTTTACACCTGGGCCGACTCAACCGGCGGCTTGTTGAGCGAACGCACATGCACGAGCCGAGCCGCGTCAAGCGCCGGCGTGAGGCGGGCTAAGCAAGCCCGACGGATGGACGCGAATCAAACCCGCTAGCGGCGCCTTCTTACAAAATCGGCAGAACAGCAGCGCCCCCATCCCTTCCCGCCGGAGATCCTTGTGCGATTGAACCGATTTGCCACCCTCGTTTTCGCGATGGCCGTCTTCTGGTCCTCCTCCACGCCAGCATCGCTGCTGACCATCACCCCCGCCGTCCAGACCATCACCCTGGCGCCCGGATCGGCCTGGGATGCCACAGGCACCATCACCAACCTGAGCGGCTTCGATCTGCTCAGCACGGAGATATTTCTGGAGTTCAGCGGCTACCCGCATCACATGCTGGCGCCGCAGCAACGCCTGGGCGGGATCGAATTTACCATCGGCAACAGGACGGTCTCCGGCCTGACCGACCTGTTTCACGTCGACATCGCTCCCGATGCGGTGCGCGGCCTGGCCTGGTCCATGGACGTGTTCGCGGCCGACATCCATGGCAATTTCAGCGACGTGACCACGTTTTCCTTCCTCATCGAGGGGCCGGCGTCCGCGGTGCCGGAGCCATCCACGGTGCCGCTGGTGACCGCCGGGCTCATTGCGCTGCTGGCCGGCGTGGCGCTGGCCCGGCCCCGGGTCGGGCACCCTAACGGCTTGCGGGGCTGACATGGCCAAGCCTGCAGCCGCTACCAAGGTCGTGCTCGGTGAGCCGGGGATTGAGCATGTGAACGGACAAGTATTCCTCAATCTGCACATCATGAACGTGGGCGAAGCGCCGCTGGCCAATCTGCACATCAGCGCGATGACGCTCGGCAGCGCGCACCGCGCCAGCCCGCCCGGATTCCCCATCGTGATCGAGCTCATCGGGGCCAGCGCGACCGCGCATGTGACGGCGCGTTTTTCCAGCGCGGAGCTGACCGTGGGCGGCAAATACCTGTTCACCCTCGGCGGAACCTACACGGTGGGCGGGGTCGCGTATGGGCTGAGCCTGAACCGTTTCATCCGCCTGCCTGCCGCGACGGCGGCCGCGCTGCCGCGCTTCAAGGCACGGGTGGAATCGTCTTCCAGGGCCCGTTACTGGAACTACACGCTCTTCAACGACGAGCCGGCCGCCAGCCGCAAGTCGATCGCCACCTTGTCCCTGTCGATCGCCGCGCCGGTGGCCGTGACCGGCATCCCGGCCGGCTGGGCGGTGGAAACCGACGGCCAGACCTTTGTGCTGTGGTACGCCGCCGACGATGCGCCGTCCTATCCGCATCAGCTCGCGCCCGGACAGTCCTTGTCCGGATTTCAATTGATGAGCACCCGAACCCGGTCGGAAGCCAGCCCGGCCGCGCTGACCTCCTGGAACCACGCCAGCGACGAGGCCGGCCCCGTCGTGTCCGACTACGTGATGACGCCATACCGGTTTGCCTGAATCGATTCAACGCATGTATGACGCGGGAGGGAAGCATGGATGCCACTCGTTCGGCCATGTCGGCACTGGCGCGCGCACTGCGCCGCTGGGTGCGCGCGCAGGTGCGCGTCCCAGCGCCGGCCAGCCCTGCCGGAGACGACACCGGCTTCGACCATTTTTCGCGCTCGCTGGGCAGCCAGGTCGCGCGCCGCGACGTGATGAAGGTGGCGCTGTTCGGCGCGGTCTCGGCGCTGCTCGGCAGCGTCGGCATGAAGCAGGCGTGGGCGGCGGCCAACTGCCTGTGCGCACGCCAGCTGTACGACGTGGCGACCCAATGCTGCACCCCGGCCGGGGTGCGGCCCAAGCATCCGCTGGCCGACCTTGCCTCGTGCCCGGAGCGGGTCGCGCATCCGGGCTACGTGTGCCGTCCGAACGGCTGCGGCGCCGCCGGCGGACAATCCTTCCCGGGCGCGTTCGGCGCGGCGCGCTTTGGCGCCTGTTGCGACGGCCACGACTGCTGCTGGGGCAGTTGCAACAGCAACCGGCCACGCTGCGACGGCACTTTCATCGATTGCCTGCGCGACGCCTGCGACGCGGCTTACCCGCCGCGCCTCAATGCGCTCGGCCTGGACAGCAACCGGATCCGGCGTTCCTCGTGCCGCGCCACGGCGCGCGCCTACTTCGAGGGCGTCCAGACCGACACCTGGGGCACCCCGGCTTACCTCGCGGCGCAGCAGGCGGCCTGCGACTGCTGCGGCACGCAAACCTGCAAGACCTGCCCCGGCGGCACCTGCGAGGCATTGCCCAGCTGCGAGGATCCCGGCTGCGTGTGTTTCCAGACCATCGAAGGCGCCGGATTTTGCCACCGTCCGCAACCGTGCGCGGCCTTGTCGGGCTGCACGTCCAGCGCCAGTTGCCCGTCCGGATGGGCCTGCGTCAGCGTCACTTGCTGCGGAAGCCATCCTGTCTGCATCCAGCCCTGCTTTGTCGTTGGCGGCGCCCGCGTGTCGCCGTTTGGGGCGGCGCCGGCGGCGGGACCGACCACGGCACGACCGGCCACCACCGGCAGACACTGACCGCACCATTCATATTCCAGCCACTGACCGGAGGTAATCAATGGGTATCTTGTCCGTCGTTTGCGGCATCACGGTGGTGCTGGTCCTGACCCTCGCCGGCGTCTCCAAATTCGGCCGCGCATTCGAGACCGCCAGTGCCATGCGCGAGTTCGGGTTGCCCGCGCGATGGGCGGATTGGGCCGCTCCCGTGCTGCCTGCGGCGGAGCTCGGCATTGCCATCTGCCTGCTCACGCCAGGCGCGGCATGGGCCGGCGCGCTGGCGGCGACCCTGTTCATGGCGCTGGTGACCATGCTGGTGACGGCCGCGCTGCTGCAAAACAAACATCCCAGCTGCAACTGCTTCGGACAGGTGCGTGCCGCGCCGGTCAGCTGGGGCGTCGCCCTGCGCAGCCTGCTGCTGACCCTGTGCGCCGCTTATGTGCTGTGGGACGGGCGCGCGCAGCTCGACCAGGGGCTGCTGGCAGAAGCCGGCAAGCTGGCGGCGACACTTGGCGCGGCCGTGCTGGCATCGCTGGCCATGGCGTGCATCTTTCTGCTCCAGGGCTGGCTGTCGCTGAACCTGGTGCGCCAGCAAGGGCGACTGCTCCTGAAAATCGATAACCTGGAGCAGCGCCTGGCCGCGGCCGGCATCCCGCAACACCAGTCCCCGCCACTGACCGGCCCCCTGCCCGGCAGCGCCGCGCCCGCGTTCAGCGCCGTCACCCTGGCGGGGGCAGAGGCCGCCTCAAGCACGCTGTTCGGCAACGGCACACCGTCGCTGCTGCTGTTCGTGAGCGCCGACTGCGCACCGTGCAAGGATCTGCTGACCGACCTGCTGGCATGGCGCGGCGCGCATCATCCCCGGGACCGGCTGGTGACCGTGACCAGCGGGACGGTCCAGGCCAACCGCGACAAGCTCGGTGGCCTGATCGGCGCCGATGCCCTAATGCAAGAGGAACGCGAAATCAACGCCCTGTTCGGGGTGGTGGCCACGCCAAGCGCCTTGCTGCTAGCCGCCGACGGCAGCATCGCCGCACCGATCGCCATCGGCAAGGACCAGATCATGGCACTGGTCCAGGGCACCCGCGCGTGGGACGGCGCCGGCCTGCACGGGCGGCACATCGTCTATTCCTGACGAGAAAGGGGGCCGATGCCGCAAAACGACAAACAACTGTTTATTTATACAGTACCTGTGGATTCATACAGTACTTGTGCTATTCTGGATTCACTCGCTCAACGCAAACCCCAAAGGAATTTATCATGACTCCACTGAACGGTAACTTCGGCCTCGAATACGCTCCAACCCCATTCCTGATGCGCCTCGGCCGCCGCGAAGTGCTGGTGACGCGCGATTTCCGCAAGCGCTTCTACCCGGTCAACCCCATCATCGAATGCGATACCGGCGTCGAGCCGGGCCATGTGGAAGTGCTGCTGATGCGCCGCTGGCTGCTGATCCTCTCCAAGGCACATTAAACGCATATGCAAAGCTGATTTAATTCGTGTTCTTTCCGGTGGGAGCCATTTATGCTGTTTGTTCCCGCATTTCCCACCGAGAGAGCTCACCATGCTGTTAAAAAAAATAAGCCAGTCCCTGATCGCACTGACCCTGCTGTCACAAGCTGCCATCGCCGCTGACGTTACCTTGCTCAATGTGTCGTACGATCCGACCCGCGAGCTGTACCAGGACGTCAATGCCGCGTTTGCCAAGCAATGGAAAGCCAAGACGGGCGACAACGTCTCGGTCAAGCAATCGCACGGCGGTTCGGGCAAGCAAGCCCGTGGCGTCATCGACGGGCTGGAAGCGGACGTGGTCACGCTCGCGCTCGCCTATGACATCGACGCCATCGCCGAGCGCGGCAGCGTGTCGCCCCAGTGGCAAAAACGCTTGCAGCACAACAGCTCCCCCTACACCTCGACGATCGTGTTTTTGGTCCGCAAAGGCAATCCGAAAGGCATCAAGGATTGGAACGACCTGGTCAAGCCCGGTATCGCCGTGATCACGCCGAATCCCAAGACCTCGGGCGGAGCGCGCTGGAACCACCTTGCGGCCTGGGGCTACGCCCTGCGCCAGCCGGGCGCCACTGAAGCGACGGCCAAGGAATTCATCAGCAAGCTGTACAAAAACGTACCGGTGCTCGATTCGGGCGCGCGCGGTGCGACCACCACGTTCGTGGAACGCGGCATCGGCGACGTGCTGATCGCATGGGAAAACGAAGCGCTGCTGGCGATCAAGGAACTCGGCCCGGACAAGGTCGATATCGTTGCGCCATCGCTCAGCATCCTGGCCGAGCCGCCGGTGTCGGTGGTGGACAAGGTGGTCGACAAGCGCGGCACGCGCAAGGTGGCGGAAGCCTACCTGCAATTCCTGTACACCGATGAAGGCCAGGAAATCGCGGCCAGGAACTACTACCGTCCGGTGGTGCCGAAGATTGGCGCCAAATACGCCGCGCAGTTCCCCAAGGTCAAGCTGTTCACCATTGACGAAGTTGCCGGCGGCTGGACCAAGGCCCAGAAGGCCCACTTCGCCGATGGCGGCGTGTTCGACCAGATTTACCTGACCGGCAAGAAGTAATGATGTAGCCCGTTTGGGCAACCGTTATACCGCGGAGACGTCGCCCCCGCCAAGTGCCGTCCCGGCGCGAAGGCGATGGCTCCGCGGAGTGTCGGCTCGGTGCGAGTCGGCGGTACGTTGCGACGCGGCGGCTCCGTGCGAGGCTGCCTCGCGCAGCCTCAGCTCTGTGCCAAACGGGGCGACGGCTCGAAGCGACGGATCCCTGCGAGGCGCCGGCAAATTGCGAGGCGCCGTATCTGCGCACGCAAGCGCTCGTCGCGCGCCCTGCAACAGCGGCCCCTCCGTCACGCCCCTCCTCCACGCCTGTTTCATCACGCTGCTCCCGCCCTGCATCCTGCCCTTAACCGGGGTATGATCGGATCGCCACGGAACCATTCCCGGCCACACCGCAACTACGAGGAGACGTCAACGATGACACGCATGACCGCTAAAGATTTCGATCCCGAAGTGCTGAAGTTATTCGACCAGTACGTACACGGCCAGCTCGGCCGCCGCGGCTTTCTGTCGCAGGCAGGCCGCTACGCGGTCGGCGGCGCCACGGCCGCCAGCATGCTCGCTGCGCTCTCCCCCAGTTTCGCGGCCCAGGTCGTGCCGCCCACCGACCCGCGCATCAAGGCTACCTACGTCGAGTACCCCTCGCCCCAGGGCTACGGCGCATTGCGCGGCTACCTGGTGCAGCCGGCAAACGCCAAAGGCAAGCTGCCGACCGTGCTGGTCGTGCATGAAAACCGCGGCCTCAATCCGCACATCGAAGACATCGCGCGCCGCGTCGCGCTCGAGAACTACATCGCCTTCGCCCCCGACGCCCTGTTCCCGCTGGGCGGCTACCCCGGCGACGAAGACAAGGCGCGCGAACTGTTCGGCAAACTCGACCAGACCAAGACACGCGCCGATTTCGTCGAAGCCGCCGCCATCCTCAAGGCCATGCCCAACGGCACCGGCAAGGTCGGCGTGGTCGGCTTCTGCTACGGCGGCGGCATCGCCAACTACCTGCCGACCGTGGTCAAGCACCTGGCCGCCTCGGTACCGTTCTACGGCGCCCAGACGCCCGCCGCCGACGTGCCCAAGATCAAAACGCCGCTGCTGATCCACGACGCCGAAAAGGATGCACGCATCCTGGCCGGCTGGCCCGCGTACGAAGCGGCGCTCAAGGCCAACAAGGTCGATTACCAGCACTACATCTATCCCGGCGTCGAGCACGGTTTCAACAACGACACCACCCCGCGCTACGATGAAGCGGCCGCCAAGCTGGCCTGGCAGCGCACCATGGATTTCTTCAAGAAACACCTGGGCTGACCCGCGCGCCATCCCCGCCAGCGCACAGGCGGGGATGACTCCCCCGCACCGGAACACCAGCACCAGCGCCAGCGCCAGCGCCGCGAACCAAACACCCTCCCGCGCTGTCTGTCCTTTGTGAGCTTATTCACGAAAGGATGCCTGATGAAACCCCGACTCAAACCCCTCAAGGACCAGGTGATGGTGATCACCGGCGCCACCAGCGGCATCGGCCTGACCACCGCGCGCATGGCCGCCGACGAGGGCGCCAGCCTGGTGCTGGCCGCGCGCGGGCGCGATGCCCTCGAACAGCTGGCCGGCGAGCTGCGCCTGCATGGCGCCCAGGTCGTCGCCGTCACGGCCGACGTGGGCGTGCCGCACGACGTGGCGCGCATCGGCCGCGCCGCGATCGAGCGCTTCGGCCGTATCGATACCTGGATCAACAATGCCGGCGTGGCGATTTTCGGCAAGCTGGAAGATGTCACGCTGCAAGACCACCAGCGCCTGTTCCAGACCAATTTCTGGGGCGTGGTGCACGGCTCGCTGGAAGCGCTCAAGCACATGAAGGCGCGCGGCGGCGCCCTGATCAACCTGGGAAGCGAAGTGTCGGATGTGGCGGTACCGCTGCAGGGGATGTATTCGTCCTCGAAGCACGCGGTCAAGGGCTTCACCGATGCGCTGCGGGTCGAGCTGGCGCACGATGGCGCGCCGGTGTCGGTCACCCTGATCAAGCCGGCTGCGGTCGACACCCTGTTCACGGTGCACGCGAAAAACTATATGGAGAAGGAACCGGCCCTGCCTCCGCCCATCTACGCGCCCGAGCTGGTGGCGCAAGCGATCCTGTATGCGGCGCGCCATCCGCGCCGCGACGTGTACGTGGGCGCCGCGTCCAGGCTGATGTCGCTTGGCGGCTTTCACCTGCCGTCGCTGATGGACCGCTATATGCGGTATGCCCTGTTTCGCAAGCAGATGCGCGAGCCGTCCGCCATGCCGGCCACGCAGACCCGGCGCGACGCCCTGCACGCGCCCGATCCGGCCAACGCCATGCGCGAGCGCCAGGGCATGGGCATGGTGGCGCAGGTGGCCGAATCGAGCACCTACACGGCGCTGTCGATGCGCACCCGGCCCTTGCTGAGCGCCCTGTTAGGGGTTGGCGCCCTTTTTGCCGCCTGGCGCCTGTCCCGGCGGCGCACTGGCCATGAATTCTAGGTCGTCCTCGTCGAGCGGCACCGAGGGAATCGATTCGATATGGTCGACGTCGATGTCGGCGCCATCGCGCACGGTCGTATCGCGCCCGGCCGCGGCGCGTTCGCCGGTGCCGCTGGCGTCGGTATCGCTGTCGAGGTCAGGGTCGCCGATATCGGGACCGGCGCCGCCGGCCGTGCCCGTTTCAAGGTCGGAGGTGGTGCCGCTGCCGAGGTCCAGCACGCCGTCACGACCGAAGCCCGATGCGCCGACCAGGTCACTGCCGCTGTCGGAGGAATCGCTGGGGCCGAGTGCGCCGGTGCCGTGGCCGGAGCCGAGCTTGCGGTCCGGGGTTTCAGGGAAGTTATCGGGGTCGAGCGTGCTGGTGCCTGTCATGGTGCCTCCGGAAATGATTGGATGGTGTGATGACAGCGTAACCAAAATCGCGGGATCATGTCGCACGCAGAAGTGTCGCACCGACAAGGTTGACAAATTGCGTCCGAGGATGCGGAGCGAACTTGGCCCCCCGCCGGGAGCCGCCTTGGCGCGGGGGCGACGACTCTACAGGTAGTGGCCGCGAGGATCGTCTTACTGCTCCGCCATGCGGCATCGACAGGTTGTAGCCCCGGAAAGGCTGACAACTCCGCCATGCGGCGCCATCGGAGCCGGTCGCGTCAGCCCGGCGTCGTTGCCGGCGGCCGCCAGTTCATGCGCTCGGTGATATCCATTCCGATCCCGCGGTACCCCGTGAAGCGGCTCGACGAATCGAACATCGGCTCGCCGCTCACCTGCAGGTATTGCACCGTGCCGTCGGCGCGCTTGCGCGTGAAGATGAAATCGAGGAAGGGCGTGCGGCTGGCGATATTGTCTTGCAGCTCGGCGCGCTCGTCCGGGTTCCAGCCGCCGTCGCTGTCGCTGTCGGCGCCGATGCCCAGCATTTCGCTGACGGGACCGGAAAACCGGGTCAGCTGGCCCTGCGCATCCTGCTCCCAGTACCAGTCCGACGAGAGCTCGGTAAAGCGCTGGAAACGCGCTTCGCTGGCGCGCAGCTCGGCGGTGCGTTCGAGCACCGTCTGTTCGAGCTGGCGGTTGTAATCGGCCAGGCGGCGGTACAGCAGGCGCACTTCGAGCATGTTGTGAATGCGCGTCTGCACCTCGACCAGATCGAATGGCTTGCTGACGAAATCCTTGGCGCCGGCCTTGAGCGCGCGCAGCTTGTGTCCGGGCTGGGCGGTAATGACCAGCACCGGCAGGTAGCCGCCCCGCTCGATCAGCTTGAGTCCTTCGATCACCTCGAACCCGTCCATGTCCGGCATCTGCAGGTCGAGCAGAATCAGGTCGTAGCTGTGTTCGGCGTGCGCGGCGCACACGGTGCGCGGATCCTGAGTCGTGGAAATGTTGACGTAACCCGCGTTACGCAACATTTGTTCAAGCAGCATCACGTTCGCTTCCTGATCATCGACGATCAGGATGTTGCCGCTCAGGATTTCAGAAGGGTCAAGCATGTCGTTCTTTCAAAGTGGTGCATTGGTGCCGGAGTCGACAGTTTCGGCCAGGCCGTGTTCGGCCGCGTGCTGGATGGCGAGGTCGAGCGCATCCATGAATTCGCGCACGCGGATCGGCTTGGTGAGGTAGCGGAAAAATCCCGCCTCCAAGCCCTTTTCAATGTCGCGCGGCATGGCGTTGGCCGACAGCGCCACTACCGGAATATGCGCGGTGCTGCTGTCTTCGCGCAGGATCTTGAGCGCGCCGTAGCCACTCATGCCGGGCAGGTTGATGTCCATCAGGATCACGTCGGGCTTGCAGGCGCGCGCCATTTCGACGCCGTGGTAGCCATCGACGGCGGTGAGCAGTTGCAGGTCGCCGCGGCGCTCCATCAATTGCTCCACCAGCGCCAGGTTGGCCGGGTTGTCTTCCACGTACAGCAGGGTCGGCTGGCGGCCGACCCTGCGCGCGGCGGCCTGGCGGCGGTCGCGCTCGAGGTCGTCATCGTGGTCCATCGCCAGCGCGGGCTCGGCGGCACCGGCGAATTCGACCCAGAACACAGTGCCGGACCCGACCGTGCTCTCGACGCCGATGCGGCCATCCATCAGTTCGACCAGGCGCTTGGTGACCACCAGCCCGATGCCGGTGCCTTCTTCGGGACTGTTTTCCTGGCCCAGGCGGTTGAACGGCTGGAACAGCTGCGCTAGCTGCGCCGGCGCCAGGCCCGCGCCGGTATCTTCCACGCTCACGCGCACGCGGCCGTCGGCCACCAGTTCGCAGGTCACGCTCACCGAGCCGCCTTCGCGGTTGTACTTGATCGCGTTCGACAGCAGGTTGATCATCACCTGTTTCACGCGGGTACGGTCGGCATGGATGTACAGCTGCTTGTCGACAATCGGGAAATGCAGGCCCAGCTTGCGGGTGGCGGCCTGCGGGCCGATCATGCCCTGGCAGTCGAGCAGCACGTCGCCCAGCGACATCGATTCCTGCGACATCGTCACCTTGCCCGATTCGACCATGGCCAGGTCGAGGATTTCGTTGATCAGGCGCAGCAGATACCAGCCGCCCTTGAGGATCTGGTCGATCGAGCGCTGCTGATGCGGGGCCGGCGGCGGCACGTCGGATGCCATCAGCTGGGCAAAGCCGAGCACCGCGTTGAGCGGGGTGCGCAGTTCGTGGCTCATCGAGGACAGGAATTCGGACTTGGCGCGATTGGCCTTGTCGGCCGTGGCGCGCGCGCTTTCGAGCTCGACATTGGTTTCCTGCAGCGCGGATTCGAACTGCTTGCGCTCGGTCACGTCGCGCGCGGCGGCGAACACGCCCTGCAGCTTGCGGTCGCGGTCGTAGAAGGTGCTGGCGCTGTACGACACCACCGTCCGGGTGCCGTCGCGCGCCAGCGCGGTCAGTTCGTAATTGGTCACCTTGCCTTCGCGCAGCACGCGCGTGACCGCTTCGTGCGCCCGTTCCGGCTCGGAAAAATAGTTTTTGAACGGCGCGCCGATCAGCTCGTCGCGGGTGCAGCCGGTCAGCGCTTCCATCTGCTGGTTGACGTCGCTGATGATGCCGCGCGGGTCGGTGGCGATCAGGGCGTCGGTATTCGATTCGATCAGCGAACGCGTGTAGAACTGCTGGTCGCGCAAGCGCTGGTCGAGCAGGGCCTGTTCGGCCTCGACCTGCTTGCGGGCGGTATTGTCGCTGCCGATCAGCAGGTAGCCGATCACCCGGCCGGGCGCGTCGCGCAGCGCGGTGACCGACACCAGGGCCGGAAAGCGGGTGCCGTCCTTGCGGATATAGGTCAGTTCGTAAATATCCTCGATGCCGCGCAAGGCCTTGAATACCATCGATTCGAAGCCGGGGGCGATCGGCTCGCCCATCTCGTGGCTCAGTTCGACAGCGCGGGCTTCCAGTTCCTGGCGGTCGGAAATATCGGCCGGGGTCATCTTATCGATCACTTCGCCGGCGACGTAGCCCAGCATGCGCGCGGCGCCGACATTGAAGATCTGGATCACACCCTGGGCATCGGTGGCGATGCTGGAGAAATTGGCGCTGTTGAAAATCGCATCCTGCAGCGCGCCGGACTTGAGCAGCGGCACCGCGTGCAGCGCCCGGTCGGCCTCGGTACGCTGGCTGATGGCGCGCTGCACGCGCACGAACAGCAGCGCCAGGAAAATGAGCAGCAGGATGATGCTGGCCTTGATCAGGTTGACCGCGCCGGCCGAGTCCACCGCATAATTGAGCGCGATGCCGCCGACCAGCAGCAGCACCGTCAAGGTGGCGCCGAAGCCGATCACCATCAGGCGCTCGACCGAGGTGTTGTGCAAGAAACCGTTGCTCATCCGATATTTCCCTGGCGGTGACGCACGTCCGACAGCAGGCGTCCGAATTCCTTCTTGACGACGGCGTAGCATTCGCACACGTCGTCCTCCAGCCCAGCCCGGTCCAGCACGGTGATGTGTCCGCGCCGGTAGCTGATGTAGCCGTAGCCCTGCAGGCGCCCGGCCGCCTCGGTGACCCCTTCGCGCCGCACGCCGAGCATGTTGGCGATCAGTTCCTGCGTCATGGTCAGTTCGTTGGACGGCAAGCGGTCCAGGGTCAGCAGCAGCCAGCGGCACAGTTGCTGCTCCACCGAATGGTGCCGGTTGCACACCGCCGTTTGCGACATTTGCGTCAGCAGGGCCTGGGTGTAGCGCAGCAGCAGGCGCATCACATGGCCGCCGCGGTTGAATTCTTCCATCAGGATCGCGGCCGGCAAGCGGTAGGCATGACCGCGCGTCTGCACCACGGCGCGGCTGGGCGTGCTGTCGCCGCCCATGAATACCGACACGCCGAGCACGCCTTCATTGCCGACCCCGGCAATTTCGGACGAGCCTCCATTTTCCAGAAGGTAGTGGAGCGACACGATCGCGGTCGTGGGGAAGTACAAATGATGCAACTTGTCGCCCGATTCCGACAACACGTCGCCAAGCAGCAGGGGAATCAGTTCGAGGTGCGGGGCAAGACGATCGAATTCGGCGTCGAGAAGCGCTGCCAACAAATGGTTCTGGTTAGGGTCGTGCTTACTGGACATTGGAGACAGCCTATTCTTCCAGTGAAAGGTGCGTTGAGTTAATCCGACAGAATATCACGCGCACATTCCATGGTGCAATGTATGACATACGGAACCTACTTGTCCGTACGGAAGCGTACATACAATCGACGCACTTTGGAGTATCGTAAAGCTACGGCCAGATGTGATCGTCGATCACCCGGACGCGTGCACGCAGGAGGTTCGCTGATGGGAAATTTATTGCGCCGGGTGCGCATTTCGATCTCGGTGTCGGCCATCCTGGCGCTGCTGGTCGGGCTGGCCTTGACTGCGCTGCTGTTCACGGCGGTACGGCGGGTGGAAACCCAGGCGCGCACCGTGCAGTTCAAGCAGGCGGCGACACTGCGCATCAATGCCGTCTCGGGCGGGCTGTCGGACGCGATCGAGCAGTTGATGGTCATCAACCAGCTGTTCAATACCTTTGGCGTGGTGAGCCGCGAGCAATTCCGCAGCTTTGTCGCACCCTTGCTGGCACGCTATCCTGAACTGCAAGCGCTCAGTTTCCAGCGCCTGGTCAGCGATGCCGAGCGCCCGGCGTACGAAGCGCAGCAGCGCCGGCGCGTGCCGGGCTTTACCATCACCGAATTCATCGACGAACGCCACGGTCCGGCACGGCAACGGGCCTACTACAACGTGGTCGAGTATATTGAACCGGCGGCCGGCAATGACACCGCGCTCGGGCTCGACACCGCAGCCCTGACCACCTATGGCGACGCCCGCTCGCGCTCGCGCCGCAACGGCCGCGTCACTGCCACCGGCCTGCTCTCGCTGGTGCAGCAACGCGGATTTCGTACGGGCTTCCTGGTGCTCGCGCCGGTGTACCAGCGCCAGGCTCCGTTAGACACCATCCGCCACCGCGAGCGCGCTGTGATCGGCGAAACGGCCGCCGTATTCCGCGTCGACCACCTGATCCATACCCTGCTCGGCAACGCCAGGCTGCTCGACCAGCCCGGCATGTCGATCAATATCTACGCATCGGGCTCGGCGCAAGCGGCGCGGCTGGCTTTTTCCGACGGCAAGGCGCCGCACCGGTCCGGGGGCGTGCGCTCCCTGCTGCCCACCTGGCTGCTGTACGACCATCCGGCCCCCGTCAATACCGTATTCCAGGTCGCGGGCGAACCCTGGTTCATCGAGGTGACCCAGGAACCGCGCTCCTTTATCGAGACCCCGGCCGGCTCCTCGTATGCGCTGCTCGGCGGCGTGCTGTCGAGCCTGTTGGCGGCCGGCTATGTCTACAGTCTGGTCGCGCGCCACTCGACGTTCGCGCGCGCCGCCGGCGAACGCACCGCGGCGCTGCAGTTCGCCAACCTGCGCCTGACCGAAGACCTGGCCCTGCGCAAGCGCACCGAAAAAGCGCTGCGCCTGCGCGAGAAAGTCATTGAGGTGTCGGCCAACGCCGTCATCATCTGCAACGCCGATGCGCCCGATTATGCCGTCGAGTACGTCAATCCCGCCTTTGAAGCGCTCACCGGATTCAGCGCGACCGAGGTCATCGGCAAGAGCCTCAAATCCTTGCAGGGCGAAGGACACGACCAGCGAAGCATCGATGAAATCAGCGCGGCCCTACGCGAACAGCGCGAAGGCCATGCGGTGGTGCGCAGTTACCGCAAGGATGGCAGCGGCTACTGGAACGACCTGTTCATCGCTCCCGTGCGCGACGACGCCGGCGCGATCAGCCATTTCGTGGTGGCCCAGTACGACATCAGCGCCGTGATGCGCTTCGAGGCCGAGCTGGAATACCAGGCCAACCATGACGCCCTCACCGGGCTGGCCAACCGCCATTTGCTGGCCGAGCGGCTCTCCAGTGCGATTGCGCAGGCGCACCGCGCGGGCACCGAACTGTGGGTGGTGTTCGCCGACCTCGACCGCTTCAAGTTCGTCAACGACACGCTCGGCCATGAAGCCGGCGACGCCATGCTGCGCGTGCTGGGCGAGCGCATCAAGGACGCGGTGCGCGAAGACGACACGGTGTCGCGCATGGGCGGCGACGAATTCGTGCTGGTCTTGCCCGGGCATCCGGGCGACGGCGACGGCCTGCGCGTGCTCCAGCGCATCATGGACGCGGTGGCCGAACCGCTGCGCATCCAGGCACACGAGTTTTTCGTCACCTGCAGCCTGGGCGTGGCGGTGTACCCGGCCGACGGCGACAACGCCGACACCCTGACCAAGCATGCCGACATTGCCATGTACCGGGCCAAGGAGCTGGGGCGCAACAGTTACCAGTTTTATTGCCCGGAAATGAATGCGCGCACCCTGGAGCGGCTGCGGATCGAGGCCGATCTGCGCCACGCGCTCGAACGCAATGAACTGGTGCTGCATTACCAGCCGCAGATCGACGTGCAGAGCGGCGCCGTGGTCGGCGTGGAAGCGCTGCTGCGCTGGGAGCATCCAGTGCTGGGCCTGGTTTCGCCGCTGCGCTTCATTACCCTGGCCGAAGAGATGGGCCTGATCATCCCGATCGGGGCGTGGGTGATCCGTACCGCTTGCCTGCAGAACATGGCGTGGCAAACGGCCGGGATGGGCAAGCTGCGCATGGCAGTGAACCTGTCGGCGCGCCAGTTCACCGGCAAGGATCTGCTGCAATCGGTTGGCGATGCCCTGGAACAAAGCGGCCTGGAGGCGCGCTACCTGGAGCTGGAGCTGACCGAGAGCATGGTCATGAGCGATGTCGACAACGCCATCACGATCTTGCGCATGCTCAAGCAGCTCGGTGTGCACCTCGCCATCGACGATTTCGGCACCGGCTATTCCAGTCTGTCGTATCTGAGCCGTTTTCCCATCGACGTGCTCAAGATCGACCAGTCGTTCGTGCGCGACATTGCGCTGGAGGCGGACGGAGCGGCGATCGTGGTGTCGATCATTTCACTGGCGCACAGCCTGCGCATGAAAGTCATTGCCGAACGGGTGGAAACGGCCGAACAGCTGGCCTTCCTGCGCGAGCATGGCTGCGATGAAGTGCAAGGCTATTTCTTCAGCCGCCCGGTGGGCGCCCTGGAATTTGAACACCTGATGGGGCACGCGCCATGCACCACGAACTGACGCGTCTGCGGGATGGGCGCGGCGGCCGAGCGCGTGCAATCCGGCGTATCAGAGCTTAAAACGAGTGGCGCATGCCGATGTTGAGGGCCGACCAGCCTTTGCCGCCGTCCGGCGCCGTCATGGCCATGTAGCCCGGTCCGGTACGGTGTTTTACCAGCGAATACGCGGTATAGAAATCGGTGCGGCGCGAAATTTGATACGTGGCGCCGAAGGCCAGCATGTCCACATCGCGGTTGGCGCGGTCGCGGTCGTTCTTGCGCACGAACGACACCAGGTAGGTCGTGGCGCGCATCGGCACGGCAATGCCGACCAGTACGTCGCGGCTGTCGGTCGATGGCGTACTGGCCATGGCCGCGCCGTAGGGATTATCCGGATTCCACAACGGGGAAGCACCCCAGCCGCGGTTGGCGCTGTAAGCGGCGTACGCCTTCATATTGCCCAGGTCGACATTGGCGGCGGCGATGGAATTCTTGGCATCCATGCGGGCACCGAGCGAGGTTGCCGGTGCGACCTTGGCAACGCTCTTGTTCTGGTGTGCCAGGCGCAGGGTGACCGGTCCGCCTGAGACACCGACCGACAAGCCCCAGGCGCGGCTGTTCTGGCGGTCGCGTTCAAAGTTGCTGAGGGCAAAGCGGCGTGGTTCGGTCATGTCCTGCAAGCCCATGCGCTTGCCGGGATAGCCGAATACCTTGGTGGCGGTCTCGGGCGTGCCCGAGTCGAACAGATCGCTGACATCGACCAGCGCCAGCCCCTGTTTGGCATCGGACGGCGTGAGGGCGGCCCGGTACACGGAAGTTTGTGTTTGAGCATTCGCACCCGCGGCGCAGGCGCACAAGGCAACAATGGCAAAAGAAGATGTTTTCATGGCGGTACTCCGTACAATTAATTCTACGCTAGTTACGTTATCCTCCAACCCGAATTTTTGTTCTGTCCGTTACCCCACATAGCAGGCTATCATCGTCGATATCGTATTGACCACCGGCCTGACAGGATGTCCACAGTGAGTAACAGCAGCAGCAAAACCTTCCGTTATCCCAAGATGCCAGGCACCTTGCGCGCCGATGTGCTGGCGGTCTTGCTGGCATCGGACGACATGACCGGCATTGAAAGTATTTTCGACCAAAGAAAGCAAAGCTTGAGCACGGTGATCCGCGCGCTGATCCGCAAGTACGGCTGGCCGATCGAGCGCCGGGACTTTCCGACCAACACGGCCGATGGCCGGGCTGGCTGGGCCTCGGTGTATTGCCTGCCGCAAGAGGTGATCGACGCCGCGCTGGCCGGCGCCGGGCGCGACTGGCTGGAGGGTGTGCGGGCGGCCAGGTCGGCCCGCCGGCGCCGCCCGCTGCGTTCGCCGGGGGCGGCCAAAGTCAGGGCGGTCGCCGCGCCAGAGGAAGACGATGGCGAATAGGCACTTCCGGCAACGTTGCCGCAGGTCTAAGAAGGCCTGACAAAATTCCTTACTTTGTCAAGATGGCAACAACATCGTACACTGAGCCATTGCGCCCGGCCGCTATCGGCCCAAGAGCGGCCGTTAGAAAAAAAACCAAGCTTACTCCATGAAAATCGATACGCGACTTGCCTGCACAACGGAAAAGGACACCATCTGGACGCTGTACGAAAGCGCGCTGAGAGCTTACATCGAATCCCTCTGGGGATGGGATCCAGTCTGGCAGCGAGACTACTTCAGCAAAGCATATGTTGCTTCAGCAACCTATATCGTAGAGCTTGATACGAAACTTTGCGGTTTTATCCAACTCGACATCGATGACACTGGCGTCTATCTGCGCATGCTCGTTCTGACGCCAACTGTCAGATCAATGGGGATAGGGGCTTCGTTGTTACAGGAAATCCTGCGATGTACTCATCGGTCAGGTCGTCCACTGCACTTGCGCGTGTTTCGTGTCAATAGCGCCGCGAAACGGTTCTATGAGCGAGAGGGGTGGGTTGTCGAAGCTGCGGATGAGGCTTTTTTTACAATGACGCACCCGCTGAACGAGTTCGCCAGCATGGGTGGTTCTACTGTCGCCCTCGTCCCGGAAAATTTTGAAGTCCGCATGGAGGTATAAGCAGGGTCGATGGAAAGCTCGAGGGGCAGTGACCGCTTCTGGGCATGCTGGTCGCAATCCAACCGATCGTGGCAAACTCGGCTGCAAGCATCACGTGCTGGTCGACCAGCGCGGTTTGCCATTGGTGGCCCGGATCCCGGGTGCGCAGGTACACGATTCACGGATGCTCATACCGCACGTTGAAGCAATTCCGGCTGCCAAAGTGCTTTCAGGGTTCGCTCGCAAACGCCCAGGGAAGTTACACGTCGACCGTGCTTATTGCTCGCGAGCGCACCGTGCCTGGCTGCGCCGACGAGGTATCGCCGCACGTCTTGCACGCTACGGCGTCGAGTCACGGGAAGGGCTGGGCCGCTGGCGTTGGGTTGTTGAGCGGACCTTGGTTGGCTTCATCGCTTTCGTAGACCGCGTGTTCGTCACGAACGGCGGGCAGATATTCACCAAGCCTTTCTTTCGTTAGCTTGTTCACTCATCTGTGGGCGGTATGTCGAGAGGTTTTGTTAGGCGTTCCAAGTCAACGCGATAAAAAATAAAGGATGGTATGGGTCCAGAGATTTACAAGGTCGCGGGCATTGGGCGCGGGTGCTTGGCAGTGATGGCAAAACCGGTGGCTGGCGAATGGATTGACGACGAATTTTCCGGCATCGCCAGGTATGGCATTACCGGCATGGTTTCCCTGCTGGAGCGGCACGAAATCCACGAACTCGGTCTGGTCGACGCGCCGGCACTGTGCGCGTCGAATGGCATCACCTTCACGCATTTCCCGATTGCCGACCGCGGCTTGCCCGCCTCGCCGGGGGTTTTTGCACTGGTACAGGCGCTCGGCCGCCGCATTGAGGATGGCGAACATATCGTCATTCATTGCCGGGCCGGCATCGGGCGCACCGGATTGATGGCTGCGGCCGTGCTCGTACGGCACGGCTGGACGCCAGAGGACGCGTTCAGGCAGGTGTCGGCGTCGCGCGGCGTTCAGGTGCCGGATACGCCGGAACAGTATGCCTGGGTAGTGACACATCAGAAGCGTTTGCGCATGGCCTGACTGGTTCACCGTCCTGGCAAGCCGACCGTGGGTTCCTGTGGGAGCGTCGCGCCATGGCCGGGGATGCGCCTGGCTGAGGAGCGGGGGACGGAATTCGGGTCGCAGCCTTGCGTGGTGCGCGGAACTTGGGTTCCCGCCGGCGCGGGAACGACGAATATTGGGCTACGGGTGCTAACTTCCTTGCTCCCGCGCCATGGCGGACGCCGCCGGACCCGAGTCGACGCGAAAGCCCAAGAAGCCAACAACGGACGTGCGGGTGCCAGGCGACAGGCTACGTCACCGCTTGCGCGGAGCATGGATTGCCACTCATTACAGAGGAACGTAATGCAACGGCATGGTCGACATAACCATCCGGCCGCACCACGAGCGCCGCCACGCCGTCCAGTTCCGCCTCCCTCCCCGGCACCAGTGCCGTCACCGTATTCACCCACGCGCCGTCCAGGGCAGGCTGATCATGGCCCTGCACGTCCCCGTCCACCTGCAGCACCAGCCAGCGCCCGCTCGCCAGATGCTCGTACAGCGACGATGCCGCGCCATCGGCATGCTGCAAAGGCCAATCCGGCAACCTGCGCCCGGTCCAGCGCGCGCACGCATCGCCCTTCGGCGCCCCGGAAAGCAGCGCAGCCGGATAACGGATGCCGAAACCCGACAAGTCATGCGCCAGCGTCGCATTGAGTTCCGGTCCCTTCATCAGGTCGCTGAGCGTGGCGCGCAGCGCCTGCCCCGCCGGGCCGAAGGAATCCATCATCAGCGCGCTCTGGGCCAGTGTGTTGCGGTACAGCGCCGCCCCCACCGGATGGCGTTCGCCCTCATAACTGTCGAGCAGCGACGGATCCGCCCTGCCGCGCAGCACGCCAGCGAGCTTCCAGCCCAAATTCATGGCGTCCTGCATACCCACATTCATCCCCTGCCCGCCCGCCGGTAAATGGATATGGGCCGCGTCGCCCGCCAAAAAAATCCTCCCTTTACGATAAGACTGCGCCAGGCAGGTTTGGTTCGAAAAACGCGACAGCCATTCGGGCGAATGCATGCCGAAATCCTCCCCCGCCACGCGCCGCGTCGCCTCCGACAATCCTTCCAAGGTGACCGGAACCTCCAGCGGCACGCCGATCTCCTGCGCATCGACCACGATCACGCGGTACAGCTCGCCACCGAGCGGCACCACCATCAACCCGCCCGCCGAATTGCCCACGCTGATGGCCCGGCCCGGTGGTGGCGTAGGCAGGCGTACGTCGCCCAGCATGGCCGTTTTGGTGGCCCCCAAGCCATCGAAAGCGATGCCGGCCTGCCGCCGCACCAGGCTGCGCGCCCCGTCCGCACCGACCAGAAAGCGCGCATCGAGCCGAAACGGCATTCCCGCCTGCGTGCCGCCGACCCACACGCCCTCCTCACCCTGCCCGGTTACCTCCACCGCGGCCCCGCGCCGCACGTCGACGCCCAGTTCGCCGGCCCAGGCTTCGAGCAACTGTTCCGTCACGCTCTGGGGAATAAATAACGTGAAGGGATAGGTGCTGTCGCAGGCGCTGAAATCGAGCCGGGTCGGCAGGCCGGCGAAGTGGCCGCTGGAAATGGGCATGCCGCGCGCCATGAAACGCCCGGCCACGCCGCGCAGCGCCAGCATTTCCAGCGTGCGCCCGTGCATGGTCAGGGCGCGCGATTGCGGCACCGTCCCGGCGCGCCGCTCCAGCACTGTCACCCGCACGCCCGCCACGGCCAGTTCGCAGGCCAGCAACAGCCCGACCGGCCCGGCGCCGACCACGATTACCTCTGCATTGCTTGTCATCGTCATATAAGCTAACATCGTTAGGGAAAGGTCAAAGATAAACCTAACACCGTTAGACTGTCAAGAAAAAGAGGACATCATGGGAATTTCGCGCGAGGCGGTGATCGCCACGGCACTGGGCTTGCTCGATGAGGTCGGGCTGGAAGGATTGACGATGCGCCGGCTGGCCGACGCGCTCGACATCAAGGCCGCGTCGCTCTACTGGCACTTTGCTAATAAGCAGGTTTTGCTGGACGGCATGGCCGATGCCCTGATGGCGGGCGTGGCGCAGGAAGCGCCACCGGACTCATGGCGCGACGCCGTCGGCGCCACGGCGCGGGCGGTGCGCGCCGCCCTGCTCGCCCGGCGCGACGGCGCGCGCGTGTTCGCGGGCACCTACGTGGTCACCGACAACGTGCTGCGCGTGGCCGAGTCGATGATCGGCCCGCTGCGCACGGCGGGCGCCAGCACACGCATGGCGGGCTGGGGCGCGTTTTCCATCCTGTACTACGTGCTCGGGTTCGTAATGGAGGAACAGGCGCTCGATCCGGCAGCGGCTGCCCCCATCGATGCGGCCAGCCGGCGCGGTCCGTTCGAGGAACTCGCGGCGCAACGCTATCCGCACGTGCTGGCGGCCATGGACGACCTGTTCGATATGGATTTCGAGACCCGCTTCGAGGCAGGACTGGACCTGATTCTCACCGGCCTCGACGTCAAGCTGAAAGCAGGCGCGGGCTAGAACTCTTCCCACTCGTCGGCCTGGGCCGCCGGCTTGGCGATCCGGGTCGCGGCTTGGGGTGACGCCTTGGCTGGCACCTTGGCGGCCGCCTTCGCCGCCGGCTTGGCCACCGCCCTGGCACGTGCTGGCGCGGCAACGGCAGTGCGTACCGGCGTGCGCAGCGGCGTTGCCTGCGCATCGTCGCCATGCAGCTTGAACACGCTGACCGCCTCGGCCAGTTGCACGGCCTGCCCCTGCATGCTCGCTGCAGCGGCGGCGGCCTCCTCAACCAGGGCCGCGTTTTGTTGCGTGGCATTGTCCATCGCCACGATCGCCACATTCACCTGCCCGATCCCGGCGCTCTGCTCGGCGCTGGCGGCGGCGATTTCGCCCATGATGTCGGCCACCTGGCGCACCGAACCCATGATCTGCTGCATCGTTTCGCCCGCCTGATTGACCAGTGCGCTGCCATTTTCGACCTTGCCCACCGAATCGTCGATCAGCGCCTTGATTTCCTTGGCGGCGCTGGCCGAACGCTGCGCCAGGTTGCGCACCTCGGACGCCACCACCGCGAAGCCGCGCCCCTGCTCGCCGGCGCGGGCCGCCTCGACCGCGGCATTGAGCGCAAGGATGTTGGTCTGGAAAGCGATGCCGTCGATCACGCTGATGATATCGACGATCTTGCCCGAACTTTCCCTGATGGCGCCCATCGTTTCGACCACTTCGCTGACCACGCGGCCGCCCTTGTTGGCGTGCTCGGCGGCGGAAACCACGAGGGTGTTGGCCTGGCGCGCGTTGTCGGCGTTCTGGCTGACGATGGACGTCAGTTCTTCCATCGACGACGCCGTTTCTTCCAGGCTGGCAGCCTGGTTTTCGGTGCGCGAGGCCAGGTCCATATTGCCGGCGGCAATTTCGGAGGAGGCGGTCGTGATCGTGTCGGTGCTGCTGCGCACAGCGCCGACGGTACGGGTCAAGCCCTCCACCATGTCTTTCAAGGCCGTCAGCAGGCGCCCGGTTTCATCCTGGCGGGTCACGTCGATGCGGGTGGTCAGGTCGCCGCGGGCGACCGTCTCGGCCAGGGTCACGGCTTCGCCGATGGGAACGGTCACGGAACGGGTGATCAGAAAGCCCGCAACGGCCGAGATCGCGCTGGCAAGCGCCAGCAGCATCAACATCATCAACGCCGCCGAGCTGGACGCGTCCGCCGCTTCCTTGCCGTCGCGCGCCATCAACCCGGTCTGGTACTTGAGCACGGCGTCGAGCCGGCCGAAGTACGCGTTCTGTATCGGAATGACTTCCTTGAACAGGAATTGGACGGCGGCGTCGCGCTCGCCCTCCTCGAAGCGCTTGACCGCTTGCGAACGCAGCTGGAAATACGCATCGAAGGCCTTGGCCTGATCCTGGAACAGTTGTTTGGCTTCGTCTGCGACCATCATCGCGCCCAGCTTGGCGGATGCCTCGGCGCCGGTGCGGTCGGCATCGAGCATGCCGGTCATCAATGTTTTGGATTGGGCCGGATCGGGCGCCAGCATGGCGTTGCGCAGCGACTGGGCGCCTCGGTTGGCGTAGCTGCGCATGACATTGGTCAGCTCGACCTGGACGTAGCGGTCGTTGACGATATGGTCGGTCAGGGAACTGGTGTAGCGGATGCGGCTGATCCCGAACAGGGACATCACCAGCAGGATGCAGATCGTCAAGCCAAACCCGATTGCCAGACGTGCACCAATTTTCAGATCAGAAAACATCACGACAATCCTCCTTGACGAGCATTCACATGGCTAACCGATGAGAACGATTGTAAGCCTGCTTCATGCAACGCAGTCAAGGAGTGTTGTTATGCGGCACACTACGGCCGCATCGGTCTAGCGCTGGGCCGGCACGAACTCCTGCAGCACAGCCTGGCGCAACAGCGCCGGCGGCACCAGCCCCTGCGCCAGCACGAAGTCGTTGAAGGCCTGGCGGTTGAACTTCTTGCGCAGGGCAACTTCGGCCGCCTGGCGCGTTTCCATCAGGCGCTGGTAGCCGTAGAAATACGAGGTCGCCTGGCCCGGCGCGCGGAAGGTATAGCGCTGCATTTCCTGGGTGGCCATGCCTTCCGACAGCCCCACCTCATCCATCAGGAAAGCCTTCACTCCCTCGGGCGTGATCTCGCCCAGGTTGACCATCGGATCGAGGAAGGCGCGGGCGGCGCGCTGCATGCGGGCCTGGAGCGCGAACAGCTGGCCGTCGAGCGGCTCGTAGGGCTGCATTTCCGCTTCCGCGTACAGGGCCCATCCTTCGACGTTGACACTGTTGAACGCAAACACCGCGCGCGCGGTCGAGACGCCGGTTTCGATCATCTTGGCGAACTGCAGCTCGTGCCCTGGGCGCGCTTCGTGCGCCGTCAGCGTCCAGGTCGCCGCTTCGTGGGTGAAGTCGTCGAAGGCCAGCGTCTTGCCCTTGGCGTCGGGCGGCATGCCGGCGGTCAGCACGAATTCGCCATATTCGCCCGTGTTGCCGATCAGGCGCGGCGGGTTCATGTGCGGCGCCGGCTGCGCTGCGCTTTCGGCGGTGCTGGCCATGCGGATGACCGCCTTGCGCTCCGGCAGCGACACGATGTTTTGCGCGCGCACGGCCGCTTCGATCTGGACCAGGCGATCGGCGTACAAAGGCATGACCTGCTCGGGCGCGATCTGCTGCTTTTTCAGCTCGGCCATCACGGCGCGGTAATCGGGATTGGCCAGCTTGCGCTCGCGTGCGATCAGGCCGGCGGTGATATTCATCTGGTTGCGGATTTCGGCGAACGATGTCAGCGCCTTGGCGATCAACTCCTGCGGACTGATATCGACCCCGAACTGGCGCAGGTTATTCGCATACACCTCGGGCGGCAAACGGTGGTCGCTGCGTGCGCGCGGCAGGATCTGCTTTTTCACGTGCTCGTTATAGGCCGTCAGCTGCGTTTCGAGCGCGGCGAAACTCGGCTCCCACCCTTGCAGGGCGCTCTTGCTCAGCAACTCCTTGATGCCCTTGATCAGGGTCGGGCTGTCGTTGATGGCCTGCTCCACTTCATCCTTGAAAGGACCGATCAGGTTCCTGTTCGCTTTCAGGCGCTCCTGCAGGCGTTCGACCGCCAGTTCGGTGGAAGGGCGATATCCCTTGGCCAGGCCGGCGTATTTTTGCAGCCGGACCAGCAGCGTCTTCTGGCGCTCCTTGGGAATGCGCGGGTCGAGCGTCTGGCGCACCACGCCGAACAATTGATCGGCCAGATTGTCGAACGGGACAAAATGCTTGCGCTCCAGGGCGTCCGAGCGCATCTGGTCTTCGGCGCTGCCGATCAGGATATCGATATCCTGGCGGATCTTGGCGTCGGTCTCGGTTTTGCGGCGTTTTTGCAGTTCCGCGATCACGGCACGGGTATCTTTATGGTCTGTGCAAAATGGTCGCGCGACAGGTCGGTGATCTGTTCGTCGTAACCGTCGACACCGAGGCCGCTGGCGCTTTCGGGCGCATATTTGGCCATCACGTTGAGCACAAGCTTGGCGTTGGCATTACTTTTGGTGACCCACGCCGGTTCGGCCGCGGAAACAGCGGCGCACAGCGACAGCATGGCCAGGGCAACGGCGGCGCGGATAGTCCGCGTGGTGGTGTGAGGCTTCGACATGACGCTCCTTGTAGTTATACATATGCGGCCCGACCGGAAAGCGGCCGGATGCGCGGACCACTGTTTTACCAGATACCGGCCGATTGATCAAAGCCTCCATGTCAGCGTCCGGCCATCGAGCCGTCGTGCCGTGGCAGCAATAGAAGAACTTACAGCTTCCTGAACACCTGATCGAATGCATCGAAGGTTCCGATGTCTTTACGATCGAGTACGGCAAACGTCACATGACGGAACGCGTTCCTGTAGCGCGGGTTATGCAGCAAATGCGCGGCGAACCAGCCGCCCATTTCCTCGGGCAGATTGCCGAACACGCCGCAGCCCCAGGCACCGAGAATCAAGTCCTGATGACCGTGATGCAGGGCCAGCGCCAGCAGCTTGTCGATTCGCTGCAGCATGCACGGCGCCACATCCTGCATGCGCTCCGGCTCATTGCGGGCAAGCGCGCCGCGGTTGACCGCCGGCGCAGTCACCATCGATGCCAGGTAAGGCGTATCGAGGAAGGCATACGCATCGTCGCGAAACACCGGCACCTTGGGCGAATAGATCATGTCATCGTTGTAGATGCAGGTTCTGAGCGCGCGATTGGCGTCGTACATGGCGTTCATCTGCACGATGCAGGGATACAGGCCGGACGACTTGGCCAGGTTTTCTTCCTGCGCCTCTGCGCCGCCGAGAAAGCCGCCACCCGGGTTTTTCGCGGAGGCGAAATTGAGGCACAACGGGTCCAGGCGCCCTTCACCGATGCCGCGCCGGGCTGCGGCAAGGGTCGATTCATTGCGTACTTCAAAACGCGTGGTCTTCGCTTCGCCCGCAACCGGCGCCGCAGTCAATTCCGCCAGGCGCTCCGACGAATAGTGTTGGGACTGTGCTTTGGCGAACGTCAGGGCGTCCGCGATCGACACCGTGTCTCCGCGCGCATTCTGATAGTTCCCCCGCTCCAGCACGGTCAGGGTTTCCTGCGCAATACCGGCACGATAATCTCGATTACTCATTGTTGTTCCTTTTTATTTTTATGCGTTACGACGTGAAACCCGCACGGCAGCAGCGTTGCGCCGGGCCGCTGCCGCATCATAAATCACTTAGTAGTAATTTACAACTAACTTAGTTTGAATTTTCAACTAAGGCGCGGAAAGTGGTAGAATCCGCGCTCGCCACAACGAGGAAAACGATGGGTACCGCCGATCTCACTGAACAGGAATATCTCGCCAGCTACAACATCCACGCTTTCGATGTGCCGTTGACCAGTGTCGACCTGGTGATATTTACCGTCAGGGAGCAGGCACTGCACGTGCTGCTGGTGCAGCGCGGCGCGCATCCGGCGAAGGGGCAATGGGCCTTGCCGGGAGGGTTTATCGATGTCCGGCACGACCTGGATCTGGACGCGACGGCTTTGCGCAAGCTGCGCGAAAAGACGGGTGTGACGGCGCCCTATCTCGAGCAATTGCAGGGATTCGGCAGCAGCACGCGCGATCCGCGCGGCTGGTCGGCCACGTTCGCCTATTTTGCGCTGATCGGGTCAAGCCACATCGAACTGCAGCATGGATCGGGGGCGGATGCCGCTTGCTGGCACTCGATTGGCGAGGCCGGCGTGGACATCGATCTGGCATTCGACCACGCCACGATCATTGCCACGGCAGTACAGCGGCTGCGTAACAAGGTCGAATACACCTCGCTGCCGGCCCATTTGCTGGCGGAGGAATTCACCTTGTCCGATCTGCAGCGCGTGTATGAAATCGTGCTGGGGCGGCCGATCGATAAAAGCGCCTTTCGCAAGCGCGTCAAGGAAGGCGATTTTCTGGAAGAGATCACCGGCAAGCAGCGCCATGGCAGCAATCGCCCGGCGCAGCTGTACCGCATTCGCAGCGGTCAGCCGACGGTGTTCTTCAGCCGCACAATGGGGTAATGGACGCGGCACGATTCCTGCACCAATTTTGATCCACTTCTTGACGGGCCTGAGCGATGAGCAAATTAGGTTGTACCTGCGGGAAAACCATCAGCGACAACAGCGATTCGCTGCCTTACAAAGCATCGGTGCTCCCGGATGTTAACTACAACCCCTTCTTTGAATGGCTTGTCGACGAGACGCAGCGCTATGTCACCGCGGCATTGAATGGCAGCGTTGACGAATGGCTTCTGCAAAAAGGTTACGGCAAGGATTATGTCGATTTAAAGCTTAGCCACGGCAATATCATGCTCGACCACATTCACACGAAATACATCAGTCTCTCGCGCGATATGTTTGAATGTCAGACATGCGGACGGGTTCTCGTCGAACTGAGCACGAACAATCATTTCACTGCTTACGCGCCTGATAGCGGTAGCTACAACCGTGTACTTGCCGGCGATCGGCCAGTTGACGCAGAGGATCTGTAACGATCAATACCGGCGTGGACAGTTCGATCGGCATGCGCGTGCGCGTAGGGCCGCAGCATCCTGCTTCAATCCGAATCCGCGTTTTGTCCTTTCTGCCTGGTCTCATCGTAGCTGGTCGACAGCGGCACCTTCGCTGCAGTCAAAATGCGATTCAAGGTTTTTGAGGAGCCGGCTGCATCGACCTTGGTTATCATCTTACCGTCACGATACACAGCCATCTGTTTGCAGGCGTAACACAACAGGAACGTGAACGTGTGCCCCTTTGCGGCGACTTCGATGGCGTGCCGCGGATCAAAACAGGCGGCGCCGTAGCCATTCGATCGCGTTGCGGCATTGCGAAATTCGTCAGCCGCGATCTTGTAGCTTGCACCCTCGATCCGCGTCTTGCCGAAAAGCTGATAACCCTTGAAGGTCCGCCCGCGAAACCCCTCCGGTGATATGGGTTCGAGAGAATACAAAACGGCGCTGCGCGATTCCTGCAGCGCCTGGACGGCATCGGCCGGAATGGCGTTGCAGGCATCGGTTGCGATGGCGAGGGCGGCTAGAATGCTGGCAAACATAAAACTCCACAAAATACGGGGGCTTAAACTATCTGAAACAAGCGATTGGACAGATGGCGTGCTTTGCGCGTCGCAGCCGTCTGGGCAGTTAAAAGTCCAGCCCATGGCCGCCGCCGGATGCGACGACCTTGTTGAGGTTGCGGCCGAGAAGCAGGTGACATACTCCGGATTGATCCTGAATCATCCGTCATTCTTCCTGAAACCGAGGAACCGTAAAAGCTTCTGCAAGCACCCTAATTTGGGGTTATCACAATTCGATGGGTCCAGCTTTGCCAGAATTCCCGGATCGCAACCACCGTAGCGAAGTGCCCCGGTACAGCATACGTTGACGGCTGCGCATGCCTGTTCGATTTCTTCGCCGGTCACCGGTTGCCGAACAAAGTAGGTATCGCTGTTATCGTCGGTTAACGGCGCGAGCAGCGACGGCGCCTCATTTTCGGGCACCTCGCAGGACATGCAGTCGCTACACCATGTGCCATCGCGCAGTTGACCTCCTGTCGTATAGAAGGGGCCTTCCGCGTTTTTCGGGAATCGTTGGGGGTGACGGAAATAGTCGCCTTCCATGGCGGTCGTCACAGGTCCGACAGGCGCTCGCGCGGCACCCATCCCTGAACTTTCCTTCCGTTTTTGGGATTGGTGTAGTTCGCATAGACGAATGCACCGGAGGCCAGGCTGGTCGTCACGCTATCGCCCCCCACCACAAACACGCCGGGCATCGCGCAGCCGGCATCGGGAGCGCTCAGGAATTGCAGGCGTCCGGGGCCCTTGACGCGCCTGTCACGCGGCGCGCTCACCGGCGCGGCATTTTTCTGGGCCAGAAAGCCGGCTGCGCCGCACAGGGTGGGCGATTCAAACACCAGGATGACGTCATCGCCCTGCCATTGATAGGTTTCGACGCCGGCTTCCGGATCCACCCGACTGTTCAGATGCACCACCGGCTCGGCCCCGGCCATCCCGGCGCCGCCAAGGTCGAGGCATTCTCCGAATTCCTTCGACACCTTCGGCGCACTATCCGACAATGCCAGCAGCCGATACGCGTACTGGCAATGCAAACCAGGGCGACTGCCTTGCACGACGATGTATTCCCGCTCCGCCATGGAAGTGATGCGAAACAGGGATGCACCGCCTGCGCTGATGGTTGCGATTTTCTTGCCAGCGACAAGGAGGTGCGTGGCATCCGCCTCCGCGCTCACGTCTACCCTGCCATGGCGCGTCTCGATACTGGTCTTTGTGTCCGGCGCCGCCGCGAAGGCCAACAGCGGAACGAACAGGATCGCGGTCGTCAGTTCTTTGATGTTTGTATAGGTCATATGCGCGCCAAAAAGGACATCGTATTTTATCAGCCATGCGAATGCCGGCCGGCGGCCGATTCGGTTGCGTATCCCAACGCACGCACCTGGGTCATCGGATAGATTATGATGGGGCTATAAAAATTATCGAATTCATATGCAAACTCCTATGCACGAATACACCCTCCAGCAAAAATCGTTTCTGCTCCTTCTCGCCCTGGTCACCATCGGCTTCGGCTGGATCCTGGCGCCGTATGCCGGTGCCGTGTTCTGGGGCGTGGTGCTGGCGATCCTGTTCGCGCCGCTGAACCGCTGGCTGCTCAGGAAGACCAATCACAAACCCAATCTCGCTGCCTTGCTGACCCTGATGTCGATCGTGGTCATGGTGATTTTGCCGCTGTCGCTGATCGCGGTGTCCCTGGTCGACCAGGCCGCCACCGTGTACGAAATGGTCCGATCCGGCGATCTGACCGTGGGCAGCTACTTCAAGAAAATCATGGCTGCGCTGCCGCAATGGGCCCTCAATCTGCTTGAGCGTTTCGACCTGACCACCCTGTCGAAGCTGCAGCAGAAAATGACGGAAGGCGCGTCGCAGGTCAGCCAGACCGTCGCGCGCCAGGCCATCCACGTGGGCAGCTACACCTTCGATCTGATGGTCAGCATGTGCATCATGCTGTACCTGCTGTATTTCCTGCTGCGTGACGGCCAGGCGCTCGCTGCGCGGATCAAGAGTGCCGTTCCGCTGAGCCGCAAATATAAACAGCGCCTGTTCAGCAATTTCACCGCCGTGACCCGCGCTACCGTCAAGGGCAATATCCTGGTCGCGGTTGCGCAAGGCGCGCTCGGTGGCCTGATATTCTGGTTTCTGGACGTGCAGGCGCCGGTACTGTGGGCCGTGGTGATGGCGTTTCTGTCGCTGCTGCCGGCAATTGGCGCGGCGCTGGTGTGGGCACCGGTTGCCGTCTATTTCCTGGTCACCGGATCGGTCTGGGAAGGCGTGGTGCTGAGTATCTTTGGCGTGGTCGTGATCGGACTGGTCGACAATATCCTGCGCCCTATTCTAGTGGGCAAGGACACCAAGATGCCGGACTACGTGGTGCTGCTTTCCACCGTGGGCGGCATGGCGCTGTTCGGGCTGAATGGATTCGTCATCGGCCCGGTTGTGGCGGCGTTGTTTATCGCCGCCTGGGATTTGTTTGCCTCGGCCAGCGAGTTCCACACCGATTAAACGCCAGGCCCCATCGGCTCAGTCGTCCGCCTTCGGGTGCCAGCGCTGCAGCGGCGGCTCCGGCGACGTGAGCGCTTGCAGACGCTTGTACAGCAGGCTGGTTTCCAGCAGATTGCAGATGCGCAGCATCGTCTCGATCAGGTCGAACGGCTTGGTCAGGAAATCCTTGGCCCCCAGCGACAATGCGCGCCGCCGGGCTTCCTGGGTCACATCAGCGCTGATCACCATGACCGGACGAAACTCGTTGGGCGGCGTGCGGCGCGCCAGTTGCTCCAGAACCGCGTAACCGTCCAGGTCCGGCATCATCAGGTCGAGCAGCACCAGGTCGGGATCGAAAGCCGATACCAGATCGAGCGTGCGGCGCGGATCGGTGGTGCTGACGACGTTGCGAAACCCTTCTCCCGCCAGCATGTCTTCGAGGATGTTGACGTTCTCGATTTTGTCGTCGACGATCAGGAGCCGCATGGCATGCAAGTCGAAAATATTCATGGCATCAATCGGTCCAAAGTAGCAAAAAACAGGCTCACGTCGAGCGGCTTGGTCAGGTAGTCGGCGGCGCCGGCGGCCAGTGCGCCGGCTATGGTCGCAGGCAAGGCGTCGGCGCTGACCACCACCACCGGCGTCTGGCTCAACCCGGGCGTGGCGCGCAGCTGCGCGAGCAAGTCGAGTCCGGATACGTCGGGCAGGTGCAGGTCCAGCAGCACCAGATCGGGCGCATGCCGCTGCGCCAGCGCCAGCCCCTCGCTGCCGGTGGATGCGCTGAGCAGGGTGATGTTGGCGCGTTTGGCCAGCAGGATCTCGACCAGCGCCAGATTGGAGGACTGATCCTCGATATAAAGCACGGTACAGGGGCGCTGCGATGGCGGCGCCGCCATACTGGATGGCCGCGTCGCGTGCGCATGGCCCGCCGCGGCGCTCAGCGGCAGCTCGACGCGGAAGGTGCTGCCCTGCCCCACCGCGCTTTCCATGCCGATGTCGCCGCCCATGGCACGCACCATCTGCAGCGATACCGCCAGCCCCAGGCCGGTGCCCTCGCCGGGACGGCGTTCGGCGCCCAGGCGGTCGAACGGCGTGAACAGGCGCGCTTGCAAGGATGGATCGATGCCCGGGCCGTTGTCGCTCACGCCGATGCGCGCACGCTGCGCGTCGGCCTCGACGCGCAGCGATACAGTCCCGTTCGGATGGTTGTACTTGACCGCGTTCGACAGCAGATTGAGCATCACCTGCAGCAAGCGCTTGCGGTCGGCGAGCACGTGCACGCCGGACGATGGCGCTTGGGCGGCCAGGGTCACGCCGCGCTCGCCCGCCATCGGGGCGATCAGCGCCAGCGCTTCGCGCAGCAGGCTGTCCACCTCGACCGGCTCCGGCGCCAGGTCCATATGGCCGGTTTCGATGCGGGCGATATCGAGCACTTCGTTAATCAGCGCCAGCAGGTGACGGCCGCCTTTCAGGATATGGCCGACATGCTCGCGCTCGGCAGGCGTCTTGAGATCGCGTTCGAGCAACTGGGCAAAACCCAGAATCGCGTTGAGCGGCGTGCGCAGTTCATGGCTGGTGCGCGACAGAAATTCGGTCTTGGCCTTGCTGGCGCGTTCGGCTTCGCGATAGGCTTGCTCGGCGTCGGCGCTGCGGGCCGCCAGCAGCATGCTGGCATGCTCCATCCGCGCCGCCAGCTGGCCCAGCTCATCGGTGGCCGGCGCGATCGGGGCCAGCGGCGCGCCGCGCGCCAGCCGCTCCGCGTTATCGGCCAGATCGCGCACGCGGCGCCCGATGCCGGTTGAAAACAGCAGCACCACGATGACCGCGCCCAGCACCCCGGCCGCGCTGGCCACGCCGGTGGCCACCATGGTGCGCATGTAGACCTGGTCGGCGAAACGCTCGCTCTCGCGCCGCAGCACGTCTTCTCGGGCCAGCATGGCGTCAATGTGTCCGCGCAGCTCGTCCAGCACCACCTTGTTCGACACCAGGATCGGCACCAGCGTCGCCGCCGGGGTGGTGTTGCCGAGGGCGACCAGTTCGCTCAAGCCCTCGCTTTTTCGCGCGGCCAGGGCGGCGACCTGGTCGAGCAAGGCGTTCTGCTGCGGATCGCGAATCTGCACGCGCAGCCGGCGCAAGGTGCGCGGCAGCTCGGTTTCGGCAATCCGGTAGCGCTCCAGGAAATTCGCCCGCCCCGTCAACAGATAGCCGCGCACGCCTGTGGCGGCCTCGGCCAGTAACGTATGCACTTCCTGGATGTCGTGCTGGATCTGCAAGGTGCGCTGCACGCCCTGCTGGGCGCGGCGGCTTTCGGCGCCCATCAGATAGCCGGAAGCGAGCGCGCCCAGCAGGATCACCAGCGGCACCGCGATCAGCACCAGCCCCTTGACGCGCAAGGAACGGTTCGACCACCACTGGGACCAGCTCGCCAACACGCTCATGGGTTGGTCGCGCCGGAATGGCCGAAGCCGAGTTCGACCGCGCGGGCAGCGACCTGGGTGCGGTCGGCCAGGCCGAACTTGTGGATGATGCGCTCCACATGCACCTTCACGGTGCCGGGCGCGATGCCCAGGCGCAGGGCGATGTCGGCATTGGTCAATCCGTGCGGCAGCAGGCCCAGCACCTCACGCTCGCGCGGTGTCAGCGGAGTGAGCAGCTTAGCCGATTGCGCGGCTGGCACCGCAGGCCGCGCGGCGCCCTGCGGCAAGGCCGAGGCCAGCATGCTCGCCAGGGTGGACAAGGCGGCCAGGTCGGCCTCGCCGGGAACCGGCAGCGGGCGGCGGCTGGCCAGTTGCAGCACGCCCAGCGCGCGCCCCGCCGACCGCAGGGGAAACAGCAGTTCGATGCCGGCCATCGCCCCGGCCGGCAGCAGCATCTGGCTGACGCTGTTGCGCCGGACCAGTACGCCGGCCTCATCCTTCAAACCCGCAGCCAGGGCGCCTTGCGCGGGAAAACGCATGCCCGCGGGCAGTACCTCGCCGCGCGCCGCCTGCACGCGCAGCGCGCCGTTGTCGTCGGCCAGCACGCTGCCGCAGTCGAAGGCGGAAAACGCCAGGGCGAAGCCGAGCATCGCGTCCAGCGCGGTGGCGGCCTCGCGCGCGGCGAGCGCCTGGCCCGCCTCGTGCAGCAGACGCAGGCGGGCGGTATTGGCTTGCTGCTCGCGATAGTGCTCGCGCAGGGTTTGGGCGGAGGGGGAAGAGGTACGGGGCATACGCGCAGTATATGCCGAACGGCAGAGCTTGGGCTAGGCCTGGCGGCGGACGCCCAGGCGCCGGCGAGGGGCGATAGTGTGTCTGTCGCAGCAAACAATGCGCCATCCACTTTGACTTAACAGGAGAATTTCATGAACAAACTGATCCTTGCCGCTTCCCTCTTCGCTTGCAGCGTTGCGTATGCCAAGGAGCCGCCCCGGGTGTACGGCAACGAAGCCGTCGCCCCGACCGCCAAGCAAGATCGCGAGATTGCCGGCCTGTTCGACCGCTGGAACGCCGCGCTGGGCACCGGGAAGCCGGCCGAAGTGGTCAAGCTGTATCACCCGAAAGCGGTGTTGCAGCCGACCGTGTCGAATCACGTGAGGACGACGCCGGCGGAAATCGAGGATTATTTCGTGCATTTTCTGGAACTGAAGCCGCACGGCGTGATCAACTCGCGTCATATTCAGATGCTGAGCAAGGATAGCGCGGTCGACAGCGGCGTGTACACCTTTGACATCGTCAAGGATGGCAAGCCGGCCAAGGTGCAGGCGCGGTACACCTTCGTGTACAAGAAGCTGGGGAAGGACTGGCTGATTCTGAAGCACCATTCGTCGGCGATGCCCGAACACGTGGCGCTGAACTGAGACGGCAGCTGCGGGCGTGATGGAGATATGCCCGTGGCCGGGCCTGCAGGATGACCGTGCGCATCAGCGTCGCTAAAGCAAACTTCCAAGAGCGCACCTGACGAACGATTGGCTGGCATGCTGCCGGAACGCCTTCCAGCCAGTTGGAACGCCCCAACCCGCAAGATGGAAGGACGCGGCGCCTTTCCATCTTGCGCTGCAACTACTTACGACGGTATTCGGCGCCGAAAGTGCCGTTGGTGCCGCTGCAGGTCTTGCTATCGTCCACCCGCAGCACTTTGCCCTTGAGCGTCATCGACGCCTGGCACTCCTCAGCTTCAACGATCAGATGCTCGCCGCTGAACGCGCCAAGCGAGCCGAACTGGCCCGGGCGGACCTGCTCATCCGGATCTGGCCACGTCGTCATTCCCTCCACGATTGCGGCGTTCTCGCCCACGGCGATGAGCAGGATATCGCCCTGATTGCGGTCGGCCTTGCCCTTGTAATAGCGCGCGTACTGTCCGGTCCAGCGCGAGGGCACCGCGTCGTCGAGCAGTTTGACGCGCGTCCCGTACGCCACCTTGACACACTGCGCCGTCTTGCATCCGTTGAGCGCCTGTGACTTGAGCCAATTACGCTGCCACTGGCGCATCGCCAATTCGTCGCCGACACGGGCCACGGCCCGCTTGTACGAGCCATGGAGGTCATCGTCCAGCCGCGACAACTCGGGATCGGCGCAGACCATCTTCTCGACGTTGGAGACCGCCTTGGGACAATCGTAGCTGGCGGCCGAGGCCAGGGGGCAAACAAGCGCGAGCGACAGCAGGGCAATTTTAAAAGGAATCATAGTTTGCAATAAGGAAAAGTTGAATATACGCTAATGTAACTGTTCGCACCGGCCGCCGCCAGCACCCATCATCGCGCTGACGGTCTACATGCTGCCCGGGCGGGCGCTTGGGATGGTGAGTAGTTTCCGTGAATGAACCGCGAGTTTGTTTGTACTCCGGTTACCGTGACCGTTGATTCCGGCTTATCGCGAGCGCCACGTACTTGGTCGGCCGAAGGTGAACCGCCAATGTAAAAGGGGCGGCACCTGGCTACCCCTTTTGACATCGCGCTACCGCGACTGACTTAAGCCGTTCCACCCAACCGCAACCATGATGGTGCGTTCTATGAACGGGTAGCCAGATTTTCTAAAT